>JAIMBH010000002.1 GCA_023511485.1 Bacillota bacterium
GTCGCCCCTCGTGCAGGGGCGTGGATTGAAACTAATGTCATGATATGGGGGTTAGCAGAACCAGAACGTCGCCCCTCGTGCAGGGGCGTGGATTGAAACACGAGTTTTGTTTTTATTCCCTGACACTTGATGGGGTCGCCCCTCGTGCAGGGGCGTGGATTGAAACGGTGTACAGCTGCTCGGAGACTATGTAATCCTCGAGTCGCCCCTCGTGCAGGGGCGTGGATTGAAACGTCATAACGTCTCTAACCGTTGCGTACTTTGGCATGTCGCCCCTCGTGCAGGGGCGTGGATTGAAACGGGCGTACTGGCTCCACGTTTCCTTTGTGATCCCGTCGCCCCTCGTGCAGGGGCGTGGATTGAAACCTAGCGTATCAATATAACACAGACTAGTAGCGCGTGTCGCCCCTCGTGCAGGGGCGTGGATTGAAACTTGTTGGGCTCTATCCACCTATAGCTGATGATTAGTCGCCCCTCGTGCAGGGGCGTGGATTGAAACAGTGTCCACAACCTGCTCACCAGCATTATTTACTAGTCGCCCCTCGTGCAGGGGCGTGGATTGAAACTTGGGTTCCGCTCTCCAACAAAGGAGGGACCAGGGTCGCCCCTCGTGCAGGGGCGTGGATTGAAACTAGTTCATCGGCAGTGCTGTACTTCGCAGGTCTGGTCGCCCCTCGTGCAGGGGCGTGGATTGAAACAGGTATGCGGCGATACTATCGCCGCGTATCGCCTGTCGCCCCTCGCGCAGGGGCGTGGATTGAAACCTGCCGAGCTCAATGCTCTCATCAAATATTAAAACAAGGATTGAAACACCAGAAGCGGTAAATCAAAAGCTTTTCTTGATTTAGAACTAACTAATAGTGAAATACAGGCCCTAAAACTCCTGGGAGAAGCTATCGATACTGATAGTGGATGGACGGCAAAGCTTAAACCAGGCGTTAGGGAAAAGCTTAAAAATTTGATTGGCCAAGATAGGTTAAAATAATTTAAAGAACGATTAGGAACATTGCTGGGTGAAGGCAAAATAAAGTTTCCTGATTCATACAGTGATTGGATTTTATAATGAAGGTATTAGTCTATCATTACGGGCAAGGAGAAAAACGAATAATAGCAGAGCTTGAAATCAAGGATGGACAGCTCACAATATCGGGGGATGCCGCTGAGGGCTTGCGCGCAGATCTCGAAAAAGGAATTCTAAATTTAGCTGAGGGCAAGAAAGAGCGCGTCTATCCCGATAATCCTGAACTGCTTCTTAAGAACATGCCTTATAATTATTCTAGCAGTTATATGAGAGCTGAACTGATCACATAATTATTTCGCACGAAATAATAGAGCTTCTAGAGCCACTTTAAACGAGGTGGCGCTTTTTATTTACCAGGATATTTACCAGGAAAGCAGGTGAAAAATGGGTATAAAAATAGACAATAGCAAAGTTAGCGATAGAAGCTGGGGCGATGTTGACAAAAGTGCAATCTGGACGCGGTTAAAAAAGCTATAGCGGACTCAGAGCCCAGCGTAAATCAGGCGGTTAGGGGAGTATATGCAGCCATAAAAGCATAAATTAATACAGAGCTCACCGAAGACGATCTCTTTGGGCCACATCATGAGATAGTAGATGATACGGTAATGCTAAATAGAGGCGGAGTGGTTGCGGCAGCAAAGGCAATCACAGGGGCACGCAACAAACCGAATCTTGACTCACAGCAGCTGGCGCAAGCCAAGGCTCAGTGTTTCAATCATTAACTCCGCAGATAGGAGACTGAAAGCAATATCACCACGGGAGGCCCCGTGAGTAGGTCCTGTAAGGAGGCCTTAGCTGAATTGTATATTCCGGCCGGTTCGTCTACCGATTACGATACAATTCGGCCACAATCAGAGCGCTAGCGACGCTGATTATTGAAGCCCATATGCTGAATAATGCTGAGGATGATCTGTTTTAAGATATGTCGCTCAAACAGGCTTAACTCCATAAATTTTAATGCTTAAGATCGCATTATTGGTGATCCTTATCACCTCTTTAAGCGGCATCTTTAAATCGTTAATGATTGATTTTACTGTTGGGTCGCTTGCCATGAGCTCAACAGGGAAGGGTGTCTCGTCGATTATCATGACATCTTGGAAGCCGGCTGTTTTTACTGTCTCTATGAATGTCTCTTTTAGTAGGGCTCCGGAAATGCAACCGATATAGGCCTCGATGGATTGTGTAATTGCGCTTGGGAGTTCCTTGGATAAAACGAGGTCTGAGATCATAAATCTGCCGCCTGGTTTCAGCACTCTGAAGGCCTCTTGAAATACCTTCTCTTTGTCGGGCGAGAGATTGATAACGCAATTCGAAATAATCACGTCTATGGAGTTATCGGCAACCGGTAAGTTTTCTATCTCGCCGAGCCTGAACTCGACATTCTCATAGCTACCATTTTTAGCGTTATTTTTCGCTCTTTCGATCATTTCGGGGGTCATATCTATGCCGATAACTTTTCCCTTAGCCCCAACTTTGTTTGCGGCAAGGAAGCAATCAAGCCCTGGTCCAGAACCAAGATCGAGAACAACTTCGCCCTCTTTTAGAGATGCAAGGGCTACGGGATTGCCGCAACCAAGCCCTAGGTTTGCACCCGCAGGTACTCTATCCAACTCTTCATCGGTATAACCTATTTTTTTACTTATGGTTTTCTGAACATCAGCATCTGTCCGGAGATTGGCAGAACGACAACAGGAACTACCCTGGCCACAACAGGAACTACCCTGCTCGGCAATTTTTCCATAACCCTCTCTTACGATATTTTTTATGTCGTCAACCATTTTTACTCTCCTTTAATCTCTCCAACCTACCATTAGCCAAGCAAGTCCTTCATGGCCGGTCCCAAGATGCTCTTTACTAAGTTTGTGAGTTCTTCGGCCTTAATAAGGGTGATGCAACACATGCCGCTATCACCCTCCATGCTAACAATAGCCAGTTTATCCCCAGCTTTTATACCTACCTTTTCTCTTATCTCCTTAGGGAGTACCATTTGACCGCGTTCATCTACACTAAGAATTGCCTCAACCTTGCAACAGCTCGCTGCTTGGCTCACCGAGGTTTTAGGATGTTTATCGCCGCCTTTTCTTGCCATAATAAATATCTCCTTTTGCTGATATCAGAATAATCCATTATTCTGATTATTCTGATGTATCAGTATAATCCATAGTTTATTATATGTCAAACATTTTAACCCCATTTTAGTTACCCTACTCACCGTATTGAAAAGCAGCACAGGTATTGTGGAGCACAGATATTGTGGTTTGGCTTTATGGGCAGGAAATATTCCTGCGCTTATTATAGAACGTATAGAACGGGGAGGGTTGGCCTGGCTGGTCTTAAGCAGCATAAGCTTTGCTCTATAAAAGTTAATAGTCGTTAGTTTAATGCGGCTATGGCCTGGTTTAATATGGCTATAGCCAGGCCAACTATTCTATAATAAGTAAAACGTTTGTACGAATTACATAGCCCGAGGAGGCTTCATGAATAGCAAGCCACGGATGGCGTGCATGGAATACAGCTCATAGCTTCTTTAGAAATCTTAAAGACAACGCCTTCGAGCAGGTGCTTCGGTATGTTTACTAAGTATGTTTATTATTATGAAGGCGATTTCGAACGGACCGCCTAATATTCCGCAAAGCGAGGCAAGGAGACACTAGGTTGATGGGGTGATACTTTGGACAAGCTCTCTAAAAGCTTCATGCTGCTTATAAGTCTTCCTGTAGTTATGCTAGTTCTTGCACTCCTATTTATATTTAGGGGCGTTATATCAGGTCTCTTAGTTCCAATGCCCGATATCAACAAATTAGGGTCTCGAGAACTTGTCAAAACGTATTACAAGAGGATTTCTCTTGGAGACACGCGCGGTGCAGACAAATGCCTCTCTGATAGCTACAGACGTGAACTAAGTAAGCCAAATGTGATTCGTGAAAGCGTGCTCTGGCTAGACGATTTAAATGTGAGTAAAGGTGTCCGTATGAAACTGTATGATCAAAGAAATACAAACTACGATGAACTGCAGTTTGTTGTTAAGTATAGTGCGTGGTACCTAGAACCATCTGGTGCCGGGGATGGCATTCAGCTGAGGTTTGTATATGTGGCAAAAGAGACCAAGGATTCACCTTGGCGAATCATATCCATAGGCTCTGGGCCTTAGATTATCTTTCGGATATCGTAATCATAACGCTTATATTACGATCTCATAAAAGCATGCTTTTAGTTCAAATAAGGGAAAAACCTCATTTTTTGTTTCCTATGGAGGTTAAGTTGCTCCGGGCAGATGATTTACGTAAACCTGCGTAAACACCTGCTTAGCCAAGTCCTTTCCTTATAGTTCAGATAACTATTTCCAAACTCCTCAACAAGGCCTTTTTCTTCGACCTGGGATACAATGATAAGCATAAGCGTAATTACCAAGGCGTAGGCTAAAGCGAGCAAGGACGCACTCCACACAGCCAGACCGAACGCGGCCATGGCTCCGCCAAAATAGATAGGGTGTGCGGTGATTTTAAAAGGGCCGGTTGTAATAAGCTTTCCGTTTGGAGGCGGGATGAAAGTTGCAGCTCCAAGTGTAAATATTGACCACAATAGCAATGCAACCCCTAATATGGCTATGGCAAGTCCAGTCCATGATATGGCTGCCGTTGGAGGCTTTCGCATGTCTAATAAAATAAAAGCGATAAAGCCGACTATGTTGCTAACGACAACAAAAAAGTGCATAAAGACAAGGAGGGGTCTAAGTGCCTCTGGTACCTTAAAATAGGCGGCATACTTCCAGGCGACAAATGTATAAGATATCGCTACATAAAAACATCCCAAAACAAAAAAGCGGACAATATGCAAATAGGTCTCCATACAATATTTATGCCCCTTGCCGCCGGTTTTAATTAAGCTATCGATTTTAAATGCTGTTTTAGGCAATCTGTAGTTGGTAAGGTTATTACGCTGGAAGTCTAGGCGCAAAAAAGCTACGCACATAGTCTGGGCATGTTTGTGAAAGAAGCCGTCAAGACAGGTTACTGTTTTTATCTTTTCTTAAAATAGGGTAGATTTCGACCTGAACTGCTCTTTGGTAAACGGTACTTTTTAGCAAACGGTAAGGCGGGATAAGGTGGGTGAAAGGGAGGAACTAAAGCCAAAGGCACCTCTTCTTCGTGAGATAAAAAGGGGTAAACCTGAGGATAAATATATACCAATAACTCTAGTTACCGGACGCGGCGAAATATCTTGCCGTTACTATCCTGTGCGTGGGGCCTATCTTGGCACAATTTGGGTGGGTGGAGTTGGTGGCGACTTTGATACTCCGGCCCGCGGCCTTTACCCGAAACTTAGCGAGGCGTTGCGTGAGTACAATATTGCTTCGCTATGGGTTAGCTACCGGCATCCAGCGTCTATTGAAGAATCAGTTTACGATGTGATGGCCGGCATTATCTTTCTTGAGAGTGAAGGTATCTATAGGATAGCTCTAGTCGGCCATTCGTTTGGTGGAGCCGTTGTGATACAAGCTGCGGCTCGCTCTGGATCGGTTAAGGTAGTGGTTGCGCTTGCAACACAAAGCTACGGAGCGGAGGAAGTATCTGAGCTATCCCCAGATTGCTCTATCCTTTTGATTCACGGAGCTGACGATACGGTTTTGCCAAGCTCAAACTCGCGCCGCGTCTTTGAGATGGCGCATGAACCAAAAAAGCTTATTATTCTGCAAGAAAACGGTCACAATTTAGAAAAGGCTGCTGGTGAGGTTGAAAAGCTGGTTCGCGAATGGGTTGTATCCCGGTTAATCCCACTCCAGAAGTAGAATAGCATTTAGGCAGTGTGAGGTTTAATAAGCCATAGGGGCCATTCACTTTTTATTTGGCATTCGAAAGGACCGAATTGCACTCGGCAACAGAAGCGCTCATCGACAAAAGGAAAGGTTTGAATGCAAACCGGGGAAGCTTTAACTTCCCCGGCTTTAGTTGCTTCATATAAGCGACTTAGCCTATATCAATCTAACCAGATGAAAAACGACCACTATCAGCGAGAAGATAAGTAAGATATTTATTATACCTGCGGTTACAGGAGTTAGCGCAAGTATGCCAAATAATTGCAGTAACGCTAAAACAACAGCTATGAAGAGTACCGCATAGATAATGGTCCACATTGGAGCATTTGTCCTTGCTGCCATTATCCTCACCTCCTTGCTATAGTATATATACCCAGAAATTACCAAGCCTAACTGAATAATTGCCTGCACGGTGGACGTGCACTTATAAGGCACTTGCTAGCAGACACCTGGGGTTTTTAGAGAAATATGAGGTCGATGTGCTATACCCTAGGGGCTATGATTTAGCTATAACGTATCTTATAATTAAACGTAAATTTATATTTGACAATAATACCCCTGGGGGGTATACTTACGTTTAAAGTTACTATTGGTTAAGGGGTTGATAAATATATGAACCTAGAAGATTTTGCATACGTTGTTGAAACCGATAAGAGCGTTGATGATGCAGTTGTAGCGGTTTTACGCGAAGTCGAAAAAAAGGGATGGTCGGTCTTTAACGTAATTGGCATCAGCGAGAGGCTTGCGGCAAAAGGATTCGATCAGAAACCCGTAAAACTAGTCGAAATATGTAACGGTAAGCATGCCAACCACTTTTTAAATAAAGACAGATATGTATCTCTTTTTATGCCATGCAGGATCAATATCATGGAAGAAGACGGCAAGGTTAAGATTAGTTCTATGAGACCGTCAGTTATGTCGCAATTCTTTCCAAACGTAGACCAATCAGAAGCAGCGGCAGTAGAAAAAGATGTAATCGAAATCATAGATAGCGCTAAATAAATAGTTAGAATATCGCAGATAGCGCTAAACATAGCGCTAAATAGTTAGTTTTGGCTTCCCAGCACTACCCTTGCCGTTCTTTAAGGACGGCAAGGGCCTCCTTAGCTATATCGCTAATGGCCTTTTCCTGTAGCTCTCCATCAGTATAGATGTTTATGCGGTGGTGATCTTTAAGCAATCCTTCAAGAGACTCTCTTACATCAAAAACTAAGCCTTCTAAGACAGTAGTGCCGGCTTCGCCGATAGCTCCTAAAGCCCAGGCTGCATGTCCGCGAACTGAAATCCGCGGATTTCTTAACAAACCTAAAACGTGAAATACGTAGTTTTTGAAAAGCTCCGGTCGCTTTTCTCCAATTTGACGCACTGACCAAAGCAGCCCGACCCATACTCTGCTATCCGATATTTTTGCAAACATCTTGGGCACAAAACTGCCAAGTTTATAAGGCTGGGCTGCAACAATAGCTCCTATGGCTTCCATTGAGCCCCATGCATTGCCGCCGGATTGATCTTCTAGATTATAAAGCAGGCGTCCGATAACAACATGGGCTTTGTTTTCATCTAATACCTCAGGATGAGCAGCCAGAACGCCGAAAGCATTGACTGCCCGCCAGTGTAAGAGGTTGTCTTCGTTATAAAGCAGCGATGTGAGCTGCCTTACTACAGCTCTATCACTTTTTGCAAGCTCAACTACTGCGTCAAAATTTTTATTCTGCAGAAGCCCTTTTAAAATATCTTTTGTCGACAATCGCTTCTCTCCTTAGTGCTATTCTCATATTTGCAACTTAAATGGCAATATATGCCTGTATGTGTCTGAGAATTAACTTTAACGCATGCAGGTATTGATGACAATCCTTGAGTTTGCATCCCAAACCCGTAAGTCTAAAATATTTTTTCTAGCTCGGCTATGGATTTTTCGGCCAATTCCCAGACTGTAGCGCTGCGGAGTCTGCCCGAGTCATAAATATAAAGCGGGGCGTTATCGCCCCTAAGGGCATTGAGGTGTTTTGCGGCATCAGCATCTTTGGTGGCCCCGAGTACCCAAGCGGCATGGCCTCTTATTGTGGGGTTAGGGTCTTTAAGAAGCTCTATTATTTTAGGTACGCTGCTCCAGACTAAGTCGGGTCGTTTTTCGGCGATTTTTCTAGCCGACCAGAGCACGCCGCGCTGCAGAGTCGGATCGTCTATAAAAGAGAGAACTATACGGCCAAAATCGGGAAACCGGTTTGGGTTAGTTGCAACTACTGCACCGAGCGCTTCAGTTGCTGGCCATGCTGTAGCTCCAGATTCCTCAGCCAATGACCAGACAAGCCGCCTTGGTATGTTTCGCTCACCATCCGGGCCGTTGCTAGCGTTGCCAGATCGCTTGGCCTGGTAAGCGGCGACCACACCCAAAGCTTCCGCAGCTCGCCAATGCAAAAGGTCGTCAGTGGCGTAAAGAAATGAAAATAAGTATCTGATGACGCTTTTTCTGTTTTTGGCAAGCTCGGCTACCTTATCGAAATTTCCTTCATCCAGAAGTTCTTTTACCTTTTCTTTTAAAGACACATCAATGGCTCCTTCTGCCTTGCGGCACCCTCTAACCAAAATATCAGGGTTCAACAATTTAGTAAATGCTGTTTGGTTGATATGCTACCTGGGTGCGGGATAGGAAATTTAAGCTTTCTTTTAAGCTTTCTTTTAGCCAGGGGTTGTGCCTTGAACGAATCTTCACAAAAAATTCACACACTATTTCAAGCTTTTTCATATTACCAGCAGTAATATGGTTATGGAAACATATAAACCCAAGGCATCTTGATGAGCGTTTTTAATAACTATGAACTGTTCAGTTACTAGTCAAAATAGGAGAAACGCATGAAAATAAGGCTTGCAAATCTTGCAAATAAAAGAGCACTAATCCTTGTTTCCATTCCGGCTTTAATCATCGCATTTTTGTTTTATCGGATATTGGGAGCCAACGACCAGCCTGAATACAGGACAGCGAAGGTCGAGCGCGGGATGATTGTTTCATCGGTCAACGCCTCCGGTCAGATTAGTCTTACCAACAGCGTAAATGTTACGACTCAAGCTACCGGAGTTGTCAAAGAAGTTTATGTAAAAGAGGGAGATATTGTAAAAGCTGGCGATAAACTTCTTACAATCGAACTTGACCAGGACGGGCGACTTGCAAAAGCAAAAGCGTGGTCGGCGTATCTAAGTGCAAAAAGCGCACTTGATTCGGCACTGCAAAATAAATCCACCGCTAGCAGGAGCATAAAGCAAGCTAATATTGACCTTGCGAACGCGCAGCAAAATAAGCTCTCGCTGCAGCAGGCTTTAGAGAGAGCACGGGCCGACCTAGCCGGGGCACAAAAAGCTTTAAATGATTTGCCGGCTGATGCAAGTGAGCTAGAGCGGCAGAAAAAAGAATTGGAGCTTAACGCGGCAGAGATTGGTGTGACTGTTGCTCAGCAGAAATATGATGGCGCTGATGCCGCGATAGAAAATGCCCGGCTCGGTGTGTCTTTAGCAAATCAGGCTTATAAAAATGCGGGCAATTCAATTGAAAAGGCACAAGCAGATGTCGATTCCGCATGGCTATCTTATCAAGCCACACTGGGGACGGTAACAGCTCCAGTCGACGGCAGGGTAGGCAATCTTATGGTAACGGTTGGTACCGCAATAACAGGCTCATCTTCTGGTGGCAGCGTGTCAAGCCCGGGCAACTCATCTCAAAGCAACTCTGCAGGTGGCAGTACAAATACAAACAGCGGGGGAAGCAACGGCGTATCCGGTATATCTACCAGCAGTCAAAAGGTGGCAACAATTGTCAGGGAAGGCACTCCTATTGCAACGTTTAACTTATCTGAGATTGACATCGTTAAAGTAAAGACAGGGCAGAAGGCTACCATTACGCTTGATGCGCTACCCAACAAAACGTTTACCGGCAAAGTCATAAGTATCGATAAAAGCGGTACGGTTTCTTCAGGCGTGACGACATACCCGGTTACCATACAGTTTGATACGACATCTGATGATATTCTGCCCAACATGGCAACTAATGCAAGCATTATTACGGAAACTAAGGATGATGTGCTGCTTATTCCATCCGGATCTGCGCAGACAATTGGCAACCAATCGTTCGTCACTGTTTTAAAGAACGGCAAGACGCAGCAGGTACCGGTCGAGCTTGGGCTATTATCTGATAGTCAGATTGAGGTTGTCTCTGGCTTGTCGGAAGGCGATGAGATAGTCTTGGGTACGGTATCGACTGCAAGCCAGCAAACTAGCAGCGGTTCTTCACCGTTTAGTACCGGTTTTGGCGGCAGGGGTTTTGGCGGCAGCTTTGGCGGTGGGGGTATGCGCCCGGGAGGATTTGGCGGCCGCTAGAGCCACGCATCCGGCATAAGGAGCAGCAGGCAATGATCAAGGTAAGCAATCTTTCTAAGATATATCGCAACGGTTCGGTTGAGACAGTTGCGCTTTCCAACGTCTCTTTCAAGATCGAGAAGGGCGAGTTTGTGGCAATTATGGGGCCCTCTGGGAGCGGCAAATCGACGCTGATGCATATACTTGGGGCGCTTGATACTCCAACATCCGGGACATATATCCTGGACAACAGGGAAGTCAGCCAGTTATCTGACGACGAGCTGGCTGTAACCCGGAACAGAAAAATCGGCTTTGTTTTTCAATCATATAATCTTCTTCCAAGAACAACGGCGCTAAAAAATGTAATGCTTCCAATGATGTATGCCAGGATACCAAAAGAAGAACGTATTATGCGGGCAACAAGTCTGCTTAGGATGGTTGGTCTTGGAGACCGCATAAACCACACCTCGAACCAGCTCTCCGGCGGTCAGCAGCAGCGGGTAGCGATTGCCCGTGCACTTGCTATGAATCCGGCGATTATCCTGGCGGATGAGCCGACTGGTAATCTAGCTACCGCCCAGAGTGAAGAGATCATTGCTATATTTCAGGAGTTAAGCGAGAGGGGACATACTGTTATCGTGATCACACATGAGCCCCCTATTGCTGAGCACGCAAGGCGGATTATCTATCTTCGAGACGGTGAGATCATAGAGGATAGCACCAACCATAAGCGTCGCAGGGCGAAAAGAGAGGATGAGTAACGCCTATGGAATTTTCCGAGATTTTATCGACCGCCTTTGAGGCGTTGATGTTAAATAAAATGCGCACGGCTCTTGCGACTCTTGGTATTGTTATCGGTATCGGTGCGGTCATAGCCCTCGTGTCACTTGGCCAAGCAAGCCAGTTAGCAGTTCAATCGCAGATACAGTCGCTTGGTTCAAATTTGCTTACGGTTATGCCGGGGGCCCAGTCAAGCGGCGGCGTTCGTGGGGCATCGGGCGGTGGAACAAGTCTTACTCTTGAAGATGCCAAGGCAATTATGACATCCCCTCAAGTCACAACAGTTGCGAATGTATCGCCAGAGTTATCGCGTAGAGCCCAGGTTGTTGCTGGAGGCAACAACACGAACACACAAATCTTGGGGTCAACACCAGCTTATGTCGAAGTGAGAAAACTTACAGTGTCCTCGGGAAGGTTCATTTCGCAGCAGGATCTTGATGGCATGGGCAGGGTTGCTGTTTTAGGTCCGCAAGTTGTAACCGACCTCTTTGGTGAAGGCGCAAATCCGATTGGCCAATCAGTAAGAATCAACGGTATGTCTTTCAGGATTATAGGTGTGACCGTCTCAAAAGGCGGAAGCGGCTTCATGAACCAGGATGATATCATTTTTGTGCCGCTAACTACGGCGCAAAAGCTTCTTTTTGGTGTTGATTACGTGGGCTCGATCTCAATAGCTGCAAAGAGCGAGCAGGCAATGAGCCAGGCAAGGGATGAGGTAGGCTATTTGCTGCTGGCACGCCACAAGCTATCAAGCCCGGCGCAGGCGGACTTTTCGATAATGTCACAAGAAGATATCCTTGGCGCCGCTTCGCAGGTTACCGGAACATTTACAATGTTACTTTCAGGCATTGCTATGATATCCCTTCTTGTCGGTGGCATCGGCATTATGAACATAATGCTCGTAACCGTAATCGAGCGGACGCGGGAGGTCGGGCTTCGCAAATCGCTTGGTGCAAGGAAAAAGGATATCACCACACAATTTTTGGTTGAAGCGATAATTCTTACTGTTGTCGGCGGTATTCTAGGGATGGTTTTGGGGATATTGCTATCATTTATTATATCCAAACTTATCAGCCTGCCGTTTACACTCTCGGTGTCATCTGTATTTTTAGCGCTGGGTGTCTCAGGTACAATAGGGATTGTTTTTGGTTTATACCCGGCGCAGAAGGCGGCCAGGTTGTCACCTATTGAGGCACTTCGTTTTGAATAAGTCGTCTTTATAAAGCATTAATCAATATTAGTCGGAGGTGGCATTATAATGAATGCAAAGATTGTCGCGACAATTGTCGCAGTTGCCATGGTGTTTGGCGGGGGTGGTTTTTACGGAGGTATGGCGTACCAGAAAGCGCAAACGCCAGCATTTGGCACCTCAGATGGCAGGTGGCCCGGTATGATGGGGCGTGCAGGTGCGGATGGCCAGGGAGGCGCCGGTGGTAATGCTAATGGAAACCGCAGGTTCTTTGGCCAGGGTGGAAGGCCAGTTTCCGGTGAGATTATCAGTCAGGATGATAAAAGTATTACTGTAAAGTTAGCCGACGGTAGCACCAAGATAGTGATGCTCTCAGACAAAACCGAAATAAGCAAGGCTTCAACTGGAAACAGAAGCGATTTAAAAAAAGGTGAACGGGTATTTGCTGCGGGCACTGAGAATTCGGATGGCAGCATTACCGCAAACATTGTTTCGATTGGTGGCAGGTTTGGGATGCCTGATACAAATAGAAGACAATAATTCCTACCAATATGCTAGGTATTGTGTTATACTAGGAATAGAACATAATGCCTGGAGGCGAATTAAATGGATGCAGGGAAACTGCTTGAGGAATATAAAGAGTTAGAGGAAAAAGCTGTCAAGTTAAAGGGAAAGCTTCGCTGTAATAGCGAATGCACCGGGTTGTGCGTAACGGCCGAGGTTTGGCAGGCAAAGCAGGATTTGATAGAAGTTACTATGCGGATGGATGAAATTAACGAAATGCTGGGACGCGACAAAAAGCTTGCTTATCACTACTAATCGGTGAACCGGTGAGTCGGTGAATTGATGTTTATGTAAAATTAGTTATACAAGGGCGGAACTTGGTTCCGCCCTTAATTCTTGCACTTGCTGCACACCCATATCCTTTATTTTTCTTTTGATTCTTGCTCCTGACTTTTTACCTCTAGACAACGCTTCAGATGCTTATCTTATGGATTGCATGTTTTGCAAGGCCTATAGCCCTGGTTCTTTGCAGCTTCTGCTGTGGCGAAGTTTATGACGTTATTTGACGAAATTTTCTTAGCATACGGGCAGCTTGGGCGATGATAAACTTTAGAGTTTAAGTTCCCAACAAACCTTGCACCTATTTCATTAATTTCGGTTGCCATGTCGGATTTATCGGATTTATCTGCGTTGCTAGGTGCTGGGGGGCTGGTCAGGCTTGGTGACCAGAGGCCAACCTGCCTTTCTCGCGCCTCAGATGCAAGCTTTCTGAACAGGTCTGCATATTTTACGTCTGGCGGTAGGGTGAACTGCTGCGCATATCCCTGCTTTACCAGCTCGGCGTTAACAAATGTATCGCCAACATAGACATACCTTAAGAGCCTGCCGTATTTATCTATCTCGCTAACATCCTTTTCAAGGCGCACTTGTTTTCCCAGGCATAGCTCTTTTGTCTTTTCGGTTGCTTCCAGATAGTACGGTCTTCCTCGCTCGGGTGTATTTATGCCGATAAATCTTACCTTATAATCTTTACCATTTAAACGAACAACTATAGTGTCTCCATCGACTACTCGGGTAACCATCGCCAGGTCTGATTTGCCATCCTTAGCGGCATTTTGGCAGCTCGCAATGGAATAAGGTATGATTAGCATCAAAGCCAGAGCGATTATCTTTATGGATAAAGAGTAAGCCTTCGATTTATTAAGGTGTGTATACATAACATAAGCCGTCCCTTAGATAAAACTTAGATAAAACCTCTTTATTGATTATTTATTCTATCAGTTTACCACCATATGGCCCAGGGAACATTTCTTTTATTGGAGGGATGGTGATGGTATATGAGTACAGCCGAGCAGCGAGTGATAATTATCCTGGGCGATAATTTTGATTCCGATGTGTTTCACGGTATTAAGGATTGCCTGAGCAGCGCCGGCATTAATGTTGCTGTTGCAGCCTCGAAAAATGATAAGGAGCTTATCGACAACAAGGGCAATGAGCTTATAAGGCCGGATATCGATATAGAACATATCCCAGATTTTCGCTTCAATGCCATCGTCTTAAGTGATGGCTCAGTTGATGATGATTTAAGAACCGATCAGGACTTTCTAGAATTAATAAGGCGTGAACATGATGCGGGTACGATATTGGCAGCAATCGACACAAGCGTTCGCTATTTTGTAGATGCCGGCATAGCAGAAAATCACTCGATGACAGGCTCCCCTGAAGCGCGTTATGAACTTGAAACGCATGGAGCACGGTACGAGAACGAACCCGCCTGGGTTGACGGAAACCTTGTCACAGGCCGCATACTTGAGGATTTATCTGCATTTTGTAGAGTGCTGGTCGAAGAGATAAGATTGCGATCGGCTGCATAGCCATTGCCAGTAGTCCTCGCTTTGCTGTTTATCCCAACTATCAGTAAAATAGTCAACAACAAGCAGAATAAATTTTTAGCTAAGGGATGATAGAGTATTAATGCAAGTACAGTTGTTGGCATAGATGTCGGCGGGACGTTTACTGACTTTGTTCTCTGGAAAGACGGCCAGCGCATTATCCATAAAGTTCTATCGACCCACCCGCAACCTGAGCTCGGTGTTATCAATGGTTTACGGGAGCTGGGCATCTTGGGTAGCGCTGGTGGTAACAGTGCTGTCGATATAATTCATGGCTCGACTATTGCGACAAATGCCCTGCTAGAGAGAAAAGGCGCTAAAGTTGCGTTGGTTACAACCGGGGGATTTGAAGACCTCATCGAGATAGGGCGTCAAAACCGTCCTTTTATTTACCGTTTTTGGGGAGATAAGCCAGAGCCTCTTGTTCCGGAAAGCTGCCGGTTTGGTATATCTGAGCGGATTGGCTCTTGCGGGGAGGTTATCAAGCCACTTGATACCTCATCGCTTGGTTTACTTCCAAAAGAGCTTAGAAGCAGGGGTATCGAAGCCGTTGCCATTTGCTTACTATTTTCTTTTCTTAACCCAACTCATGAGCAGGTTATAGAAAAGCTTCTTTTTGACGAGGGATTCTTTGTCTCGGCGTCGCATAAAATCCTTCCCGAGTATCGTGAGTACGAGCGGCTCTCGACAACAGTCATTAACGCTTTCGTAACGCCGTTAGTTGCAAACTATCTGGATAAGTTGTCTTCTGGCGTAGGGGACGGACTATCAAAAAACTTGCGGATTATGCAATCAAACGGAGGGCTGACATCCGCATTGTCTGCTGCAAGGCAGGCTGTACAAACTGTTTTATCGGGTCCGGCTGGTGGGGCTGTTGCCGCTGAACAGCTAGGCAAGCAAACCGGAATTGAAAAACTCATTTCGTTTGATATGGGAGGAACGTCAACAGATGTAAGCCTAATCGATGGCAGCGTTCAATTTACGACCGAGTTTAGCCTGGACGGTTTACCCATCAAAACCCCGATGGTTGATGTACATACAGTTGGTGCGGGGGGTGGTTCTATCGGCTGGGTTGATGCTGGGGGCGCGCTTCGGGTCGGCCCGCAGAGTGCAGGCTCGAATCCGGGCCCTGCGGCTTACGGCAAAGGAGAGGAGCCGACAATCACTGATGCCAACCTTATTCTTGGCCGGTTACATCCAAAGCACTTTTTGGGTGGTAGGCAGAATCTCGATACTGCCCGTGCCGAGCGGGCTGTGTTGAAGCTTGCCAAACAGCTGGGACTCGACATAACATCTACGGCCGATGGGATTGTCCGCATTGCGATATCCAATATGCAAAAGGCGATACGAAAGATATCGGTTGAGCGTGGATACGACCCGCGGGGCTTTGCCCTAGTTGCCTTTGGGGGTGCCGGACCGATGCATGCTTGTGAGCTTGCCGAGGCCGTGCTTATTCCAAGGGTTATCATCCCGCAAATACCCGGGGTTTTCTCTGCTCTTGGCATGACCGTTTCAGATGTTGTAAAAGATTACTCAAAGTCGGTCCTCATGCGCAAAAAAGACATCACTTCATCAGCAATAGAGGAAAGATTCTCACCCCTGATTAGCCGGGCACGGCAAGAACTTGCCGCTGAGGGTTTTAGTCAGGATTCAATAGCGCTTGAGATGTTTCTGGATTTAAGATATACCGGTCAATCCTTTGAATTAACCGTGCCAATTGCTAGCTTTAGCAGTGATTATGCTGCGGCATTTCATAAAATGCATGCACAAAAATACGGGCATGCAAGTCCAGACGAGGAAATCGAAGTAGTGGCTGCAAGGCTAAGGGCCATTGGGATTCGGCAAAAACCGGTTGAGACTGCCGTGGAAAAGTCAACTGGCCCGGCGAAGCCAAGTACAAAAACGCAAGTATTCTTCAATGGCTGGCATGAAGCAGCCTGTTACATACGCGAAGACCTGCTTGCCGGTGATACAATAAACGGCCCGGCCCTTATCTTCCAGCTCGACACAACCACCGTAATTCCGCCCAACTGGAACGGGGTGGTTGATGAATTCGGTAATCTGGTGCTGCAGAAAGCTAATTATAGTGCTGCAGTCACTGGTGTTGCAGCACTGCAGAATGAGGGTCTAGAATGAGTTTATTACCGGGAAACCGGTAACTGCAGCGCCGAATAACTATTGTGTGTTGGCATGTTGAAGACGACGAACTATGAACCATGAACCATTAAAGATCGACCCCATAACCATACAGGTGTTTGGAAATCTCTTTGCCTCAATAGCCGAAGAGATGGGTGTTGTTCTTGGGCGGACCGCCTATTCGGCCAACATAAAGGAGAGGCGCGATTTTTCCTGCGCAATTTTTGACAAAGATTTAAACTTGATTGCGGAAGGCTCGCATATTCCTGTTCACCTTGGGGCTATGCCTTTGAGCCTTTTTGCGGCAGCCAGGAGCTATGACTTTGAGCCTGGCGACGTTATCATACTAAACGATCCATTTACCGGCGGAACACACCTGCCGGATGTCACCCTCATATCTCCTGTTTTCTTCGACTCGAAATTAGCTGGCTTTGCGGTAAGTAGAGCGCATCACGCTGATATAGGGAGCCGTTTTCCTGGCTCGATGGGTCTGAGTCGCACAATTAACGAGGAGGGAGTGCGTATTCCCCCGCTTAAATTGGTCGATGCCGGCAGGATGGACGAAGAGCTCATCGACTCGATTCTTAAGAAGGTAAGAAATCCTAAAGAGCGGCTTGGGGATTTAAAAGCCCAACTTGCAGCCAACGAGATCGGCAAGAGCCGCTTTATAGAACTGATCCGCGATTATGGGCTCGATGAGATAAACAAACAAATAAACAATTTGATAACCTATACACGCCTTCATACCGAAAGACTTATCGAGTCCATTCCAGATGGCTCCTATTCATTTACCGATTACTTGGACAATGATGGATTTGATAGCAAACCACTGAAGATTACTGTAACAATAACGATCAGTGGTAGCTGGGCAACAATCGACTTTTCGGATACCGACGGACAAGTTGAGAGCTGCGTAAACGCACCTTTTGCGGTAACACTTAGTGCGGTCTATTATGTATTCCGCTGCCTGCTGCCCGATGGAGTGCCGGTAAATGGCGGAACATTCCTGCCGCTTACAGTAAGGCCCCCAAAAGGCACTCTGGTAGGCGCGGCTTACCCGGCTGGAGTTGCGGCCGGAAATGTTGAGACGTCTCAGCGTATCGTTGATGTGCTGCTTGGCGCACTTGCTCAAGCAATGCCTGGCAAAATCCCTGCCGCCAGCCAGGGAACTATGAACAACCTCTCCTTTGGGTTTACCGGTGCAGACGGAGTTGAGCGCACTTATTACGAAACAATAGGTGGCGGGATGGGCGCATATCCGGGTAAAATCGGTTTAAGCGGGGTGCACACGCATATGACTAACACGCTCAACACCCCGATCGAGGCACTTGAGCTTGCTTATCCGGTAAGGGTATTAAGATACTGCTTGCGCCGTGGATCTGGGGGCGAGGGAAAGTTCAGGGGCGGCGACGGTATTATCCGTTCCCTTGAATTTCTCGAAGACAGTACGGTTTCTATTCTATCGGATAGACGGGTGCACGCGCCTTACGGTTTGGCCGGCGGCAGACCCGGCATGCCAGGGCGCAACGTTTTGATCTGCGATGGTAAAGAAATTGTTCTGCCCAGTAAGGTATCGTTTGATGTTAAGAGCGGGGATATCATAACGATTGAAACTCCAGGTGGAGGTGGTTATGGAGAGTAACCTTGCAAGTCCGGCCCGGCGAATTACAGCTTCGTTTATAGATGGACTGCTGGTGGTCGTATTACTTAGCCAGACAATCCTTCACCCAAACGTTTTCCCAGGGCTGATAAATATCCAGGCATTTATTGTTATTGCTGCTCTGGTTGCATACGAGGCCCTTTTTATCTACTTTTGCGGATGGACACTGGGAAAGCTCATTTTGGGGATAAGGATTGTAGATCTTTCTACCCATGAAAGACCGTCTCTTGCCCAATCGTTTCTTAGGCCATGGGCGAAGCTACTCTTTGGTTTATGGGTTATAAACAGAGAATTTATATATCTTATCACGCTTCTACTTTCTGCCTTTAATCTACTCAGGATGCTAACTGATGATGCTCATCTTTCGGTCCACGATAGGATTGCCGGGACTGCTGCCTTCAGATTAGTCAAACAAACCGAGGAATCAATCGGTTAGTTAAGCTACAAATACTTGCTTTATAGAGCATCTAAGCCTCACTTATGAAAAACTACTCTTCTGCATCTGGTAAAATGCTCTAATCTAGCTTTGAAGTGTGCAGGTCAGGGTATATCTAAACTAGGGGTTAGGAGCTTATTTTCGCATAAGGTACAGGAGGCTTGGATTGTTATGAAACCTGATGTCCTTCTCATCCACTCGCCGAGCATCTACGACTTCAGAGAAAAATCAATAATGTTCGGTCCGGTAAGCGATGTCGTGCCTTCAACGCCTGTATTTGAAATGTATCCGATTGGTTTTGTCACGCTATCTGATTATTTAGAGAGACACGGCTATAGGGTGGGCATTGCAAATATTGCGGTACGCATGTTAGTTGAGCCAAATTTTAAAGTTGAGGGTTTTATCAGGTCTTTGGACGCAAGATTATTTGCGCTTGACCTTCACTGGCTTCCCCACGCCCATGGAGCGATCGAGATTGCAAAGCTGGTTAAAAAGCATCATCCCAATACACCGATTATCTTTGGCGGCCTCTCATCAACCTACTTCCATGAGGAGCTTATCCGCTATCCGCAGGTGGATATGGTCATGAAGGGTGACTCAACAGAAGAGCCGATGAGGATTCTTCTTGATATCCTAAAGAAAGGCGGGGGCGGTGACCTGTCTCAGGTTCCAAACCTGACATGGAAGGACAGAGCCGGGGTGATTCATTCCCAGCCGATAACGTATGTTCCGGAGAAGTGGAACCACTGCCGTGTTAACTACGGAAGGGTGATCAAGGCGGTTTTCAGAGATCGGGATTTAAAAAATTATCTACCGTTTAAGGATTTTATGAGGTACCCAATAGTTGGTGCGTTTATGTGTAGGGGTGGTGCCAGGAATTGCTCGGTGTGTGGCGGCTCGAGATATTCTTTTCGCAAGTTCTTCAATCGGCCTAGGACTGCGCTACGGGAGCCTGAGGACTTAGCGTTTGATATTGCCGACGCGGCAAGCTACTTTGCTGGGCCGGTATTTGTAGTTGGTGATATCCAAACCGGCGGATTCGACTATGTGGACAGGTTTCTGCACGCGCTTGCCGGCTACCACCTCGAAAACATGATTGTTTTCGAGTTCTGGAAATTACCGCCGAAAGAGATTTTTAAGAAGATAAATAAATCGGTAAAGAACTGGAGTTTTGAAATTTCGTGCGAGTCTCAAGAAGAGCTTGTGCGCAGAAGATTCGGCAGGGCAATTTACTCTAACGACGAGCTCAAGCAATCTATAATTGATGGTCTGAACGCAGGCGCCCAAAGGGTAGACGTATACTTTCTAACGGGCATCCCTTTTCAAACCCGTGAATCCATCATGGATATCCCCAACTACGTAGAATACCTTTATGAAGGACAGGGTGAGAACCGCAAGAAACTTATATGCTTTGTGGCTCCGCTTGCTCCCTTCGTTGACCCGGGAAGCCTTGTTTTTGAGAATCCCGGCCGCTTTGGATACCACTTAACAAGAAAGACACTAGAAGACCATAGAAGGGCGATGGATGCCCCAAGTTGGAAATACTGGCTAAACTATGACAGCGACTATATAGATAGGGATAGCCTGGTTGAGGCAACTTATGATTGTGGGCTTAAGTTAAACGATATCAAGAGAAGACTTAATATCATAACAGGTGAAAGCGCTAAATATGTTGAACAAAACATAAAGATGGCCAAAGCTACCATGCAAAAGGTCGATTCGATATACAATGCCAATATATCTCCAGCAGAGAAAGAGAAAAAATATTACCAGCTGAAAGAGGAGATGCTCAGATACTCAATGTCGACTGTCTGCCGAAAGAGAGAACTCGAATGGAGCGTCCACGCCCTAAGAAAGTTCAGACTACGCGGTGTATTTAAGGCGCTACTTACTCCTGCCCACTAAACACACGAGATTGCTTGGTTCGGTTGCTTTTGTCTTGGTGGTCTATCTCGGCGATAGTTTCTTAATAGCGTTAAATCATCAAGGGCATAAGTTACGAGTAGATGAGCTTTAAAAGGCTCATCCCAGCCGCTGGGTCGCGTTCTCGAATGGCATTGGTTCCCTCCAGCTCCACAATGATCGCCTCGAGGACAAGAAACACTTCGGAGTTTTCCCGCAGGCACCCTACTTTGACCGCATCTTTTTTACCAAATGCACCGTGTAGGTGGATCTTTGGCTCATCGTCTTGCCAAAATATTGTACCGAAGCCCAGCATCTCGTGAGATTCAGCTAGCTCTCTCCATATAGGGATGGGTGGCAGCTCGTCTTTTTCGGGGCCGACGACTATCCTACCTTCTTTTATGCCGCCAATCAGGTAGAAAAATGCATGCCTTATATTTTCTATTTTTGCGAGATCGATAAGGTTTCCGATCAGGTCTTCGCCATCCTCAAACTTTGCGATGACAACCCTGCCTATACTGCCGATTTGATAGTCCATAAGCCCTCCTTATGAGGTTACTATGCTTATATGGTAGCAGTTTGTATGGCTGCATGCATAGTCTTTGGCGTGATTTAGGATGCCGCCGTACAGTATCGCTGCCGCCGTAGCGGCACTCTATATAAGATACAGACCTGCTTTTGGTCTTGCTGCGGCTACATCTTACAGGCTAGAACTGCTGAAAATAATACAATTATCCTGGTTGATGTCTGTATTCGCATTACCATATTTGAAAAATAAATTTTTATTTAAAGCTTGCTTATTTTCCTCAAGACTGCTATTATAAGAATTGTCTTAAATACCATACGGGGTATTAATATAGCTTAATACGGCCTTCCGCGGTGACCTTTGCCTGGTTGCCATCTTATATAAGGCCCTCGCCTTCGGGTGGGGGCCTATGTATTTGCCCGTAAAATTTGTAAACAGTCTGCGGCATGGATGGTATATAATGGTTATCATGCAGGATTCGGCTGATGAACTAAGAGTAAAAAACCCGGGAGTCGATGCTATCCGGCGCACCCATTATGCAGTTTGGATATTGCTGGCTGGCGTACTTACTAACTTTGGCTGTATCGGCTTAGGGCGCTTTGCCATCGGCATGATTATCCCCGAGATGGGCAGGGGTTTAAGCCTTACCAACACTCAGATCGGGATAATTGTCTCCGGGACTTTTTTGGGCTATTTAATGAGCACTGTGTTAAGTGGCGCCCTTGCAACCCGTTTCGGGGCGAGAAAGGTAATTGCGGTATCTATGTCCACGGTTGCTGTTGCCATGGTTGTTGCAGGCATGGCTGTGAATTTTTGGATGGCCCTGTTTGGCCAGTTGCTGGTTGGCATAGGTGCAGGTGGCGGGAATGTGCCGGCAGTGGCACTTGTCTCACGCTGGTATGCACAGGAATTTAGGGGCACAGCGTCAGGGATTGCGCTAACCGGAAGCGGGCTCGGTTTTGCCATTACCGGTATATTTATACCCTATATGCTTGGTATATATGGCGGTGCAGGGTGGCGTGCGAGCTGGTTTTATCTAAGTGCTGTTGTATTCTTAATCGGATTTTTTGGCGTACTGGTTTTTAGAAACAGCCCGGAAGAAGTAGGCTTAAGACCATTCGGTTCTTTTGATAATTCAGATAAAGACTCAAGTACCAGTATAGATAAGACGCTAAAAACAACCGGCAAGTCTAATAAGGGTCAGATGCATTGGAGAGATATCTACCTTTCCAAAGCACTCTGGGAGCTGGGTTTTATCTATCTAATGTTTGGATTTTCCTACGTGGTTTTTACCACCTTTTTTGCCAAGTACTTGATAGAAGAAATCGGTTTTACTCAAGGCTCTGCCGGGCAACTCTGGTCCGCTGTAGGGATATTAAGTATAGCAAGCGGCTTTATATGGGGCATACTATCAGATAAGATAGGCCGCAGAAACGCGCTTTTTATAGTGTATAGCCTGCAGGGTTTGTGTTTACTAATGCTTGCATTTATTAACAGCCCGGTGGCGATAGCCACCGTGTCCCTACTCTACTCCCTGACTCTCTGGAGTATTCCATCTATTATGGCCGCAACCTGTGCCGATTACGTAGGAGGTGTATTTGCTTCGGCTGCGCTTGGCATGATCACAATATTTTTTGGAGTCGGGCAGGTGATGAGCCCATGGATAAGCGGCTATATCAAAGACATGACGCACAGCTTTGCAATCCCATTTATGGCCTCAGGTGTTGCAAGTTTTATTGGAGCTCTGCTAACAGCGTTGCTACCTAAGCGTGGGGTTCATGAACCGGAATCTGCAGTCCAGGGCTTATAAATCTACCGCGATAAATCACACCCCCGGCCCCTTTGTTCCTACTGAGGCAGGCTCCCATAGGGCTACTTTCTGCTGGCTCTAACTTCTCGATCAGCATTTTGGACCTACATTGCAAAAGATTAATTCTTACTAAATACTGGTCAATGCAATCGGCCCGGGTGCGGTTAGAACTCCGGGGACTACGGGTGGAGGGGCCATAGCATCGGAAGTATTGCAGTCCCTTACAGCAAGGATACCAATAGGGCGCATGGGAGAGCCTGATGATATCGCAACGGTTGCCCTGTTTCTAGCATCTGATGCGTCCTCTTATATAACTGGAAGCTTTGTGGTTATTGATGGCGGGATGCTGCTGGTATAAGAAAGCAAAGTAGGCATTGTTAATTATTTGTTAACAAGTGTTCATTATTAATAAACACGCCTGCTTAGTGCGAGAATGCCAAATAAAACAGGCACACAGCAGAAGTTTATGTTAGAATAAGTAATTATCCTGTGCTGCAGAATTGTTTATATTTGGTCGGTGATCCAGTATGAGCGAGCTTATGAATATTGACGAGCTTACGGCTTACCTTAAGCTAAGCCGTGAAACAATAGAGGGCCTTCTTAAGTGCTGAGACTTTCCTGTGAATGATATCGGCGGTCAGAGCTGGTTTAAGAAAGAGGAAGTCGACGAATGGATGGCCAAGAAAGGTAGAAAGGCTGGTGGAGGAAGAGTGTCTCAGCTTGACATTCTTAAAGGCGATATTGATCCATTAACAAAGCGCATTGCTTTTGTAGCTATTTTGACGGCGGAGCTTGAGAAGGAGGGCTTCTCGCCGGTAGCAGGTGGCAATTATGCGGTTGAGCTTTACACGGAGGGAGGCTATAAAGCTACCAGCATAGACCTGTTTGCCCCAGCTGATGTGCTAGATAAAACATTGCTCACCTGGGGATTTGAGAAAGAAAAAGGCGCCTTGGTGCACAAGGAGATCGGGATTACGGTAGCTTTTCTTGGCGAAAATTTAAGCCATGATCAGTTAGAGCATGTAAACCAGGTGGATGTGAATGGATTTCCGGTATATTTGCTAGGGGTCGAGGACGTTATCGTTGCGAAACTGGCAGATCTTGTTCACCGTGGCGAATCAAGTGCATCTGCCTGGGCTGAGGAGCTTATCGAGATACACGTGAATGAGATCGACAGGGATTATTTAAAGAAGCGTGCGGAACAGGAAGGAGTTATGGTTACGCTTCACGAAATATTGGCTGAGCTTGGATTAGAGAACAGAGAGCTATATGTTTATGAAGGGTAAACTGCTGCCGATAACCATTCTCTTTTTAATAATCAGTATACTTGTGGGCTGTGGGGGTAAAACCCAAAGCACAGGAACAACACAGACGGCGGGAACGTCGACGGAATCTCAGGCGTCGCTATATGGAGAGGGCAACATAAAAGTAACTTCTAGCGCTTTTAAGAATAATGGGGCTATACCAGAGAGGCATGCGCGCCAGGGAGCCGGCGGCGAGAATGTCTCAATCCCCCTTGAGTGGCAAGGCGCTCCCGAAGGCACAAAGTCTTTTGCCTTTACTATGGTAGATATCAGCGCTAGGAACTGGGTTCACTGGCTGGTAGTCGATATCCCTGCAAAAACAACCTCTATTGCCGAGGGTGCATCCAATAAACGCATGCCGGATGGCTCAAAAGAACTCATCAATACTTTCGGTGATATCGGCTATGGCGGCCCGCAACCGCCTCCCGGCTCCGGCCCGCACAAGTATGTAATTACTGTCTATGCTTTAAGCGAGGAAGGTCTGGACCTTCCGCAGCAGATATCCTACGACGACTTTCTGCGTGCTCTTGAAGGAAAAGTTCTAGCTAAAGCAAGCATAATTGGCAAATACTCTCGCTAATTTAGGGTTTCAACCTCTAGAATTTCCTGCTAACCATTGACTTTAGTTTACTCAGCAATATACTGGGTATATATCATGGTATTTAATCGGTATATACCATGATAAACAAGGAGACGTTTATGAGCGTAAAATACGGCATCCTTGCTGCCCTATCCAAAAAACCCTTTCATGGATACGACCTAAAGCAAGAGATTGAAGCTGAACTTGGGGCAAATTGGTCCATAAACTATGGTCAGATATATTCGACCCTAGATCGTCTTGAGCGGGATGGTTTTATCGTTCAATCTGGCATAGTTACGGTCTCCAATGCACCCGAGCGAAAACTTTATACCATTACACCTGCGGGGCAGGATGAGCTAAATAAATGGTTCTTGACTCCGCTAATCAAGGTAGAAGGCCTTCGGGATGAGTTTTATGCGAAACTCGTCTTAAGTCTAACCAGTAACGTGTCTGCTGAGGATGTTCTTAAGATCCAACGCAGGGCCGAGCTGCTCAAGCTGCGTGAACTTATTAAGCTAAAAGAAGAGGCTGACCCAGCAAATGAGCTGCGCTGGATAATGCAGCTTGATCTGGCTATTCTTCACACTGAAGCGACAATGCGATGGCTTAGCATGTGTGAGGTGCGGCTGAAGAATTTAAAACAACCCTGATGTCTATCCGTGCGCAAAGGAAGTTTACGTTGGTTGAGACGTTAAGGTGCGAGTAGATACGCTGGGTTTAACTCAAGATGGCCATGGAAAAATAAACATACCATGGCCTTAAGTCTTGATATTAACCGTCATTTCAGTCCTGGCGATATTGCTAAGCTAAGGGAGATAGCAGAGCATCTCACACTGCATGCCGAAGAAATAGTAAACGACTGGGTCGATAGGCAGATGAGATTCGAGGTCAACTCAAAGATATCTCGCGAGAAGCTCCTGTCGATATTTACGACTCTTTTTTATGGCACACTTGATGCGCTGCGAACAGGTAATATTAAGCAGTATCTTAGCGTTCAACTTCCTCTTATAGGCAAGTCCCTTGTTGAAATAGGATTTCCATATGAACATCTGGTTATAACAGTGCATTTTTTAGAGGAAAGCTATCTGCCGTATTTAGCAGAGATCAAGGAAGGCTTTGCTCCCGGAATGCCGGCAATCGATATCTACATCGTAATAGATGAGTTCTGGCATTTTTGGATTGCCGAACTGTCCTATGCTTACTTCCGTGAGTTTCACCGCAGCTTGTTGGAAGAGGTTGAAATGGGAAGGTCCATCCAAGAGTCAATGCGCCCTGTCATTCCGCCTCAAATTGGATGTCTTGAGATAGGCGCGTTTTACGCTTCTGCAACGTCTGGGGCAAAAATTGGAGGGGATACTTACGATGTGGTAAGCCATGATGAAATCGCTCAGGATATCCTTGTAAGCGATTTTTCGGGAAAAGGTCTGCGGGCTGCAGTGAAGGCTGCAAATATCAGGGCATTATTTAGGGGTTTTGCGATTGAGGGAGACTCCTTAGAGCTTATTGCAAACAGGCTAAACCAAATTCTTTTTAACGAGCTTGCAGAAGATGAGTTCAATACGGCATTCCTGGCCCATTTTGACCAGAAGAATAGATTGCTTCGATATGTTAATGCCGGCCATCCTGGTCCGGTCCTTTTAGAGGACGGCAATAGCTCTGTGCTCTCTGAAAACGAAAACCCAGCTCTTGGGATGTTTAAAGATGCAATATTTAGCGAACGCAGTCTTACGCTCAAGCCAACATCGCTGCTAGTAATCTATACTGATGGTGTTATTGAAGCTAGAAACAATGGCAAGTTCTTTGGGATTGAGGGAGTCGTCAAGAGCATCAAGCGCAATCAGGAAAAATTTCCAGCTGACGCAGCGGAGCTGCTGTGGTTGGATTGTCTTGAGTTTGCAAATGGCAAAGTCGACGACGACGTGGCTATTCTAGTCTTACGATGCGAATAAACACCTCCCGGTGGCTAAGTGTTGCCATTATAAGGGTAGCTGACTATCTTGTTTTCCCAGGTTCTCAAGAGTATCTCGCCGTCTGCTGCCTCCCAAGCGTTGATGTCGGATATAGCTACCTTGCCTAAGCCGTCCGGCGCACTAACTACATATTCAGGTATGGCAAGACCCGAGGTGTATCCCCGTAGGCTGCGTATTATGTCCAGGCCTTCCTTTATAGGAGTAATAAAATGCGAGGTACCCCGGACGGGTTTAGCCTGGAATAGGTAATAGGGACGCACGCGTATTTTTAAAAGTTCGTGGCTAAGTACTTTTATGACGTGTGGGTTATTGTTAACGCCTTTTAAAAGTACAGCTTGGTTGCTTATAACTGCACCTGCCTTTATAAGTTTAGCGCAGGCCTCAGCTGCATCCGGGGTTACCTCGCGAGGATGATTAAACTGCGTATTTATATATATTGGAGGATACTTCTCTATAATATCGCAAAGCTCTTTAGTAATTCGCTGCGGCATTGTTACAAGCACTCGCGTACCTATCCGCTTGATTTCTACATGTTCTATTTTGTCTAGCTCGCTCAATAGCCACTTGATTGTATTATCAGGAAGCATAAAAGGGTCGCCGCCGGTTATAACCACGTCTCTTATTTCTTCATTCTCTTTTATGTAAGCTATTGCTTCTTTAAGTTTGTCCTTTGAGGTGCGTCGGTCGGACCGTCCTATGTTTCTTCTGCGCTGGCAGTGGCGGCAGAAAGTTGCGCATTGATTTGTGGTGTTTATTATGAGTCTATCTGGATATCGCCTGACTACCGCGTCTACAGGAGACGACATCTCTTCGGCGGATGGGTCATCGCTATTTGAATCATCCTGTAGCTCAAGTATAGAAGGGATAGATTGCCTTCTTATCGGGCCCCAACTATCGGTAAGAGACATCAAGCTAACATAGTAGGGCGATATCGCCCAGCGAAATTTTTTTGTGACCAGGTTAATTTGTTCGGTTTCTTTTCGAGTAAGCTTGATTATCTTTGCTAGAGTTTCTGCATCTCTAATACGATTCTTAAGCTGCCAGCGCCAATTCTGCCAATCCTCTTCTGTGGCATTAAAAAGATTTAGAATACGAGCTTTTATTTTGCGTGCCTCATCCTGTATGCTAGTTCCTGTGTCTATTGAGCGTTTAGCGTCTAGAAATTCTTGTGCATACCCCTTAAGCTCATTGGCACGGTCCCTGGCCATAGATTGCTTGAATGAATGCGAGTGGATGAGCTCTTGTTTATAGACGGCCATTTCTACCCCCCTTTTTAGACAACAACTTACCGTCTGCCTTAAAGGCACTAAAAGAAACTATTTAGTTATCTCTACAGGGGTGCAAAAGTTGGCAAGGAAACTGTTTTCATGTATTCGTAGCCGAATACACCCCTTCAACGCTTACGAGGTTAGCTGACGGGTTCGGGTTGAAGGTACCCTACGGCACAGCCTGTGCCGATTCACCCCAGAAATGGTTCCCCCGTTTCTGTATGAGAATTCAGCGTTAAATTACAGTATACCATTAATGGATTTGCCCGGCAAGCAAAGGGATGCACACCAGGCTTATGCTTATGCTGTCGTAGAGACTTTTTTGTCTGTCAACCTCTTACTATGGACAGCTTCCGCACCCTTTTTTAACGAACTTGCTTTTAAAAATCCCCAGAGCAGGAGCGCTGCACCGATCATCTCTGCCGGATAAAGTCCTTCGGGATGTCCAGATGTTACCATGCTTCCAGAGCCTGCAATTACGAAGGTGCCGGCGATGATTAAAATATTGGCCCAGGCTCTGTAGCGATACTCTTTTTTGCGCCAGAATCGAAGGACTGAGATAGCTGAGAAGATGAGAAGCAGCATGCTTCCCGGGATTGTTAGCAGCATCGAGTAAGAACGTGGGAAGGTACCCTTAGGACCAAGCGGCTGCCCACTCACTGTGATGCCCGCCACCAGTTTGCTAGATATAAGTTCTGTAGTGAAAACCCCATGGAAGAATAAGGCCATTATGACAAGAATATAGGCTAAAAAGATATGCCCCCAGATTTTCTTACGTAAGCCAAGATAAACTGAGCCAAGCCCAAGGAAGCCCACTAATGATGCAGCTATTACGATGTAAAACCGGTAAACTGTGTGACTCCATGTACCGGCAATTTCAGAATACGCTTCCATGGCTGCCGCAAGAGCGTAGAAAAGGAATCCAATAAACCAGGCCAGCTGGTGCGGTTTTTTTCTCTCCAAATACTGGTTTAGAAGCAGTCCTGCGAAGATGAAACCGATACCTGCTGTGGCTGCCGCCCAGCCCCAATGAGCCCAAAAAGAAGGTGAACCCATAAACCCCGCCTCCATATAGCCGTATTTTATTATCTAAATTGTAGTATAGAATGATAAAAGAGACCAGGAGCCGGTATAAATTTAGGTGCTGCAGTTACCAACTTTCAGTTTTTCAGCTGTCAGCTTTCAGCTAGTGAAAGCAGGTAACGGGGGCAGTAGGGCTGCACTACAAATGGCACTTCTAGACCTAAAGCCCTGTAGCCCTGTAGCACTGGCAACTGCAGCACCATTCATTTATCCATAAAGGTCTATGCGACAAACTCCGTAAGTCTTCGCAGCTCGTCGATTACTGCATTACAAAAAGCTTTCACATCATCCAATCCTCGACCGCTAACCAGGTTACCATCCACAACAACTGGCTCGTTGAAGTATTTAGCCCCGGCATTTTCAATGTCTACTTTAATGGAAGGTGATCCGGTAACACTTTTGCCCTTTAAGATGCCGAGCGTTATCAGTACCTGAATGCCGTGATCGATCACGCCGATGACCTTGCCAGAGTTAAACATATCAAGCACGAGACTACGTGCAGCTTCGTTTACCCTAATCTTATCCGGCGAATATCCATTTGATATTACAATCGCATCAAAGTCATACGAGCGCGCTTCTTCAAAGCCGACTTCTATAGTAACCTCAGTTGTGCGATTCCAATCCATCAGCTTTTGTCCTGCAGCATCACCTACGATGCTTACTAAAGCCCCAGCTTGGGAGAAGCAGTTATGAAGACTGTTAAATTCGTTTGCGTCGAAATGATCTGATAAGACAAGTGCCACTTCTTTTCCTGAAATAGACATCGTATTCCCTCCTTTATCAGTTGATTTTTCCCCCTTGTGCTACGTCAGAAACTGGTGTTGTTAAATCGAAAGGTGGTTGTTGAAAATAACAAAAATAATTTCATAAAGCCCTAAATAGTTTAGAAAACAAACCGATAATTTGATTATCATACTTAAGGCATAGTATAGAATTTTTTAGAGCAGGCAAAATAATTGAGGGAAAATATGGAGTATAAAATTATGAAGTTAAACCATATTACCAGAGAAGACGGTTTAGTCGGTCCTGTTGGAATAACAGGGGAACTATGTGACGCTCTATCGATTGATGAGACCATACTCCGCTATCTCAGGAGGATGGCAATCAGAAAAGGAGTCAATTGTCAGACTCTTTTTCGTAAATGGGCAAAGGACCATCTGGAAATCGAGATGAGAAAATTACCGTTTTAGTTTCTAGAAACTAAAAGCCAGATACAGGCGGCTCTTTAGGCCGCCTTTTATCTTTTTCAAAATAACAACAAATAACAGTTGGTGTGTGGACTTCGTTTTGAAGATGCTCGGGGCGGGTAAATTGTGCTCGTCAGACATTTTGGAGGGATGCTTTATGCAGGCAAGAGGAAAGACAGTTGCTGTACTTTTACCGAACCATTTTAATGCAAATCTTTTTAAGACCCTTCAGGACTGCATTGTCGGGGCGGGTGGGGAGGTACTAATTGTAGGCTTTAAAAAGGGTGAACCTTTGACAGATAGTACGCGCAGAGATGTTTTTACTATAGATGTTTCTGCTGAAGACCTGGGTCTTGGTGATTATGATGCTTTAATCGTTTTGGATAGTTCAACCCCCGAAGAAATGATCGCTAGCCGGGTAAACCTTGGTCTGGTAAGGAAATCTTATGAGGGACAGAAGATATTAGGCGCGGTTGACCGTGGCGTAGAGCTTCTGGTTGCCGCATTAGGGCCCTTGCTTAGCGGCAGGAGCATGACGGGACCTGCGGAGTCGACCATTGATTTGGAAGGTGCCGGCGCAAAATATGTCGATGAAGGCGTCGTGGTGGATAAATATTTAATCACGGCAAAGACAATTAACGATGCGAAGCGTTTCTGCCAGGTGCTCGTTGACATGCTTCAGAAAATAAGTGGCTTAGCGGCTTAAGGCGTTGGTTAAGCCGGTTCAGCTTTTGGTTCTTGGTTGCGCTTTTCTATAATTTCTCGTACCGCATTTTCTCTCTCCATGATGCTGATAAGTGCATCGACTACAATATCGTCGAGCTTTGTACTGCTTTCGCGTCTTAATTCAATGATAGCTTCGTCAATAGAGAGTGCTTTACGATATGCGCTGTTTGATACAAGAACATCAAGAGTGTCAGCTACCGCAATTATTCGCGCATAAAGAGGTATCTTATGCTTAACGAGACCCTGGGGATATCCGCTGCCATCCAGTCTTTCATGATGGTAGAGAACAGCTTCAATCACGGGTTGCAGATTTGCCTTTGTTAGTGTTGATAGTATTCGCTCACCAATAATTGGGTGGGTTCTTAACTCTTTGAATTCTTCTTCAGTCAGCGGTTCAGTTTTTTGTAGTATGAAAGCTGGAATAGCGATTTTACCTACGTCATGGAGCAGGCCTGCGATCCTTAAGTCTTCGATCTGCGTGGGGTTTAAGCCTATTTCACGGCCTATTAGTCCTGCAAGCATGGCTACGTGCTCGGAGTGATTATGTGTATATTGGTTCTTTGATTCAACGTTTGCAATAAGGGCGTGAAGAATATCCATGAAATAAGATTCTTCAGTGAGCCGCTTGTCTTCCAAATCCATCGTAATCAGGGGTTCTCCGTTGTACATAAATGTAAGGTTTTTGCCCTGTCTTTTGGCATGGTACATCGCGGTATCGGCTGCTTCCAAAAGGCTGTCTTTTGAAGCGCCATGATCCGGATATGTCGCAATACCAATACTTATTGTGATTTTGCCGATATCCTGGATTGCGCAGGCGGCGACGCTTAATCGCAGCCTTTCTGCAACGGTAAAAGCTTCGTAAGACGTTGTCTCAGGCAGAATTATAGCGAACTCCTCACCGCCGATCCGGCATGCAATATCAATTCCCCTAATTGAATCAAGTATCTTCTCTGTCAGCACTTTAAGCGCATCGTCGCCTTTTGTATGACCGAAGGTATCGTTGACTTTTTTAAAGTCGTCGATGTCAAGGATGATTAAGCTTAGCGGGTGCTTATATCTCTCGGCTCTTGTTATCTCATTTGCAAGGCAGTCCTGAAAGAATCGGTGGTTATAAAGCCCTGTTAAGCTATCCGTGTATGCTCTCTCTTCAAGTCTTTGCCTGTTTTCTTCAAGCGCCTCGCTCATTATATTAAAGCTTGTTGCAAGTTCGTCAATTTCCCTGATATTGGTATAGTCGATTCGTTGTTTGTAATTGCCGCTGGCGATCAATCTAGCTCTATCAGACATAATCTTTAGAGGCTTTATAATTTTACTGCTGAAGAAGTAAGCAATTATAGTCATAATCGAAAGAACCAGAAGGTTAATTGCAAGGATTGCTATAGTGCCCTGTTTCTTGGTACGGTTTGCATTCAATGTTGAAGCTAGGATATAAGACGTAACTTTGTTGCCGCCGTTTGTTTTTATCTCCATGCGGTCGGCAGCACAGGTAACATTGTAGAGGCTTGAATTCTCGATTGCAAAGCCTTCCTTTTTTTGTATTTCTTCTTTAAAGCTATGTTTAAGAGCTATGTCTTCTGCCATAATTGAGGAGCCAACAAAGAGGTCGTTGTAGTTAATGGCAATCTCCATCCCGGTCTTTTCTTTCAGGTTTTTCATGAACTGCCTGTCGATTTTATCGCCAACCAATATGATACCTAGAAGTTTACCGCTTTGCGAACGGACTGGAGCAACGGCGGTCATCCAAATGCTATCGCCTGAGCGGGCAAACAAGCAGACGCGTTCAAGGTCAAAACCGGCATCTATAAGAATCTGGTGGGTTGGGGCATCGATTCCAATTTGGAGAAGTTCGCTGCCATCGTAGTCGATGATCTCAACTGTATCGACATTAAAAGTAACTTTTACAGGAATGAGTTTGCTGGTAAGCGTTCCGATATCCCTGCGCTCAAGTGCATCTCTGATAGAGGGGTCTGAAGCCAGAAAAGAAGTTTCAGGTAGCAATTTAGTTTCTTCTTCTTCGAACCCCTCTTGGAGTATATGCTTGGTGTGGTAAATAGCTTGTCTAAGAGTCTCGTTCTCCTGGTTTTGTATAAGGTAAACCGATTGAAGCACAGTAAGCAGCACTCCAATCAGTGATACAGTAACCACTGGCAGCAATATTCTTTTTCGGATATCGATCTGGTTAGATATTTTCATCTTATTTCTTCGATTCTATCGGCACTCCGCCGTTTTTAATCACGATCTCCTTTGCTTCTTTGCTATAAAGGAATTTTATAAATTCCTTTAACGTCTCATTTTGGTAGAGTGTGGCGACACCTATTGGTCGGACTATCTTATATGTGCCGTGCCTGACATTATCAACGCTTGGATATGCTCCATCGATTTTTAGCATTTTTGAGTTGCCGGCGGATTCTACTTTGGATGCGGAATAGTAACCTATTGCATATTGTGTGCTTGCGACAGCATTTATCATGTCGGTTTCCTTCTCAAGCATGACTGCGTGAGGCGTTATTTCCAGGTCGTTGCCAAGCAAAAATTTACGTAATGCAATTTTGGAGGTTTCATCTTCGCTTCTGTCGCAAACGATTATCGGAGCATCTATGCTCCCAACTTGACTCCAGTTAACAACTTTACCCGAGTAAATATCCTTTACTTGCTGGGCACTCAGGCTATCAACCGGCAAATTTTTATTTACAACTATTGCTATGGGGTCGATAAAAACCATATCGAATCGAAGCTTGGAGCTCTTCTCTTCAGGCTTTAGCTCTCTTGCATATACCGCTATGTCAAGGCTTTCTGAATTGACCTGCCTCAAAGCGGCAGAGGTTTTTGAGCCCGGTCTATATTCAAAAGTAACTCCTGGGTACTTGCTGGAGAATGTGTCTGCAAGTGGCTTAAACACCATCATGCCTGCAGAAGATCCACCGACCGTAAAATGACCATTGTACTCAGTAACCTGGTCAACTTTCATGCTACTGCTAAATATATTTATACAACCGCTGAATAAGCACGCTATATAAACGAGAGATATAAACAGTAACGCTACAACTACCTTTTTCACAAAAAATATCCTCCTACCAGGGATATTGCAAAAGAACTATATGTTAATTTGTTACGGCAAAAGCACATATTATTTATCTTTATCGGCAGCCCTATTTGATTAATTAGGGATTTTTGATTGAAATCTTAGCAATTTAGAAGGTTAGGCATTTAATGGGTTTTTCTTTTAAAATTGCGCGCTTTTGATATAAACCATGGGTCTTGGGCATTAAATAAACAATCAATTACTTTACTATCTCTAATTTGTTTTATCCCGGCTAAAAGTTAGTGCGGTTGCTCTGCTTTAAGTTAGCGCAGAAGTAAGGAATACAGCATTCCAAGGGCAAAGACCACGTTCACGCGACTGCTCACTTGCTGGGTACGTGTCGGATGGGCAGCAACCCTAGTACGTCCGTAGTAAATGAATGGTGCCGCACCCATGATGTTCCGAATCTGTTTGTATGCGATGGGAGCGTTTTTGCGACCGGCGCCGGTGTAAATTCTACCCTTACGGTTGAGGCAATAGCGGCAAGAACGGCCGACTTTATTATCGATAAGCGAAAAAACTTGAGCTATAAAGAACCATTCACCCGGAGCCGATAATGTGAATATTCAATACACATCAGGTGGTTTATGGAGTTAAATCGCTTATCGATTGTACACCTGAATTTTAAGGGGATAACAACAAGCGACGAGGTACTGGTTATCTTTTGTTTAGCACTTGCTTTTCTGGTTGCTATTAGCGCCAGCCGGATGGTGTTAAACAGGTGTCCAAAGTATTTTGCGGCGAGCTTCTGCTTCTTCTTCATCTCGACAGCAGCAGATATCTTAAAGCCGGTTAATCCCAGCATCCTCAAGATAATAGAGAGCACTTCTTTAGTGTTTTCAGCCTTGCCATTGTTATTCGTTGCGCACTGGCTTAGAAAGGCGGTGGACTAGCTATTATGGGAGCTCTGTTGCTTGGTGTGGTTACGATTGCCATCAGCCTGCTCTCCTTAATCTTACTAATCGGCACGCGTGAAAGTTTGAAGAACTTTCACGCCAAAAGATCGGTATTTATTGTTGGAGCTTGCTTAGCCATCCTTGGCATCGTAAACATGTTTGACTCTGGCGGAAAGAACACTGCATTAAGCCCCATCGAACTCTACATAAGAATCATTACTGCTATAATTTTTTTCTTCCTTATTTATAAGGCTGTTTATGGAGAGATAAAGTTAAAGGCAAAAAGAAGGGAAAGAGAGCTTGAGGCATTAAATGACGTGGCTATGGCTGTAGGTAAATCCATGGATTTAAAGCAGGTTTTGCATAACGCTCTTACATCCGTAACTAAAATAGGCAACTTTGGGATAGGGTTTGTATACCTTCTTAATGAAGAAACGGGCTTGCTCGAACTTGTGGCTTCATATGGCCAGATTCCCGAGCATCTTATGAAAAAACTGGCTTATCTGAAACTTGGACAAGAAGTCTGAGGTATGGTAGCAAAGGAAGGCCGGTCGGTCTACCTGGAGGACCTTAACACCAATCCTATAGCTCAGGAGTCTGAGATTGTGGCTGGTCTAGGTATCAGGTCTATCGCGGGTACTCCTCTTCGCTATGAAAATAGGACAATCGGAACAATAACAGTTGGATGCACTGACGCAGGAGTAATTAGCCATGACGATAGAACGCTAATCGGATACATGGCAAATTTAATCACGACCGCAATTATAAAAGCACAGCTTTATGGTGCTGAAAGGGAAACAAGGATAAAACTTAGCGCGCTTGAAAATATATCCGAGGCTGGTTTGACTATGCTAAGCGTAGATGAACTGCTGGATGAGATTGCTACCCGCATAGTTCAAGATACCAATATGGATTGGTCAAAGATAATCCTGCTTGGCAGGAAAAATGGAAAATTGACAGTAGAGCACAGTCCAAATAGTTATTTGCCGTTAAAAGATCGGGATTTAAATAAGGTCTATAAGCTTATAGACGACGTACTCACGGAAGAAAAGGCGCGCGTCTTAAAACGAAACGATATAAGCCAGGTCAAGGCGTATCTGGGAAGCGCAGGGATAAGGTCAATTGCCATGGTTCCGGTCAATTTGAGGCAGAATATGGCTTGCATTGTTGCAGCGGGGAAGAAGTCTGCCGATTCGTTTAGTAAGAAGGAGTTAAACCTTATTGAAACTTTAAGTTATCGTTCCGCGCTGGCAATAGAAAACGCGCTGTTATTCTCCCGTCTTGAGGGGTCATATTTAGAGACGGTTGAATCGCTTGTTAAGGCAATCGAAGCTAAAGATGAATATACCAGCGGTCACTCAGAGCACGTAGCTGCTCTGGCGAGGGAGACCTCTATTGCTTTGGGCATGACCAAAGAAGAGGCAGAGCGCATATATATGGCAGGGCTTCTGCATGATGTCGGTAAGATTGGAATCCCAAGCAGCATATTGTACAAAACGACAAAGCTGTCGGATGATGATTACAAACAGATTAAACTTCATCCAACTAAAGGCTATGAAATTCTGGAGCCGATTAGCGGTCTTGAGGATATCGCTATGATTGTCCTGCAGCATCACGAGAGGTATGACGGTACCGGATACCCCAGCGGTCTTTGTGGTAATGATATTCTTTTGGAAGCGCGTATTCTTGCTGTTGCTGATGCCTACCAGGCGATGATATCAGATAGGCCTTACAGAAAGAGACTTCCGGTTAAAGAAGCAAAACTTGAGATACGCAGGGGCATTGGCACCCAATTTGACCCTGATGTCGCCCGGGTTTTCCTCTCGGTATTGGAGATGCAATCCAAATTGCATAAATGCGAGCGGACAAGGAGTAAAGCAGGGCAGAAGAAAGTAGCTCTGAGCTACTAGGTACTTACAAATGTTTGGGTAACTGAATGTTTAAGGTTGCTTCGTTGTCTCTTTTCTGCAACAAATTAGATCACCGACCGCTCACCGATTTAATAACTTATCATATTAAATCTTATTCAATTCGATATTTGCAGCTTTAAATTTGGGTAAATCTATCGTTGAGTCGTGCTGGAGGTGATTTAATGAGATTTCTGGTTATTGACCGAGGTGGCACTCTCGAGCTCCCATCATCCCAGGGATACGATCTTTTTATGAAGGCCAGGGATTGGGTAAGGAAAATGATGGATGAAGGGAAGATCGAGCTGGCCTATGCCCTGTCGGGGCAGATGTCAAGCGTCATGATCTACAATGTTGATTCACATGAAGAGCTTGATGACATGCTGCAAGATTATCCATTGAGTAACTATGCGGTTTTCGAGGTCTATCCGTTGTCAGACGCGCTTCATTCTTTTGAGAAGGCCGCACAATCCTTTAGGGAGAGGGGTAAACTGGCCGCCTAAGTTTTTAGGCGGATAAAAGTAAAAGCCGGGTATAGGTTCCCGGCTTTTACTTTTGCTATCTAACTTTTTCCTTATTGGCTTGGTTGCGTTGTAGAATTCTGGACGGTCCACTGGCCTTTGTCATTCTTGACAAACTGCCAGGTTGCCGACCAGATGCCGTTTTGTCCTAAATCCATCTTTACAACGACTATCCCGGAATTTTCGTTTATCTGCGGCTTGCCTACTTCATAACTCTGCATACCATAGCTTTCACGGCTTTGAGCAAAGCTATTAACGTCACTTTGGTTTTTCTTAGAAAGAGGTTGCAGGTCGTAGGCAGTCTGCCAATCTTTGTTTTTCCATGCCGAATAATACTTTTCGCAGTACTGGTCGAGAGCCATTCCATCTGGGACTATAGTTGCCGGGTCTTTTGAGCTAACTGGTGCGGTTGGCTGCGGGGCTACGTTTGTTGTGCCGCCTGTACTGCCGGTTCCAGTCCGTGGCAGTTGCTGGTTATTCGCGCCTGTTTGACCTGTATATCCGCTTTGCGTAGCTTGCGGTGACCAAATGGCATAGTACGCTATTGGTATGAGCAGAATTATAGCCACGGCGATCACAATAATTGGAAGGTATTTTTTAGAGTCCACGTGAAAACTTCCTTTCTCCGTAAATGTGAAAAATTACATTTGCTTGTTTAATGTACCTTAAACGCGGCTGTCTTTCAAGTAATAAAATAGCTCTACTGTTATAGTATCGTGAGTTATGGGCAGTGACGAGTAGTTGATAACTATTTGTTGCTTAAGTCGGATATATTGATATATAATTGCTTAACTTTGTAGTTAATACTTCTAAGTAAAGTAGTGGGATAAAGGAGTTGTCTATGAAGCTAAGCGTAAAAATTTTACTAGCCATTGTTTTTGTTTTAGTATTACTAAGCGTCTCACTCTCGGTAACTTCACAGCCCAACTTCTGCAAAAGCTGCCATGAGATGAACGATGATTACCAGGCGTGGAAGATTTCGGTTCACAAGAAAGTGTCCTGTGCAGCTTGTCATATTGAACCTGGGCCTATTAATTTTGTAGCTCATAAAATATCAGCATTAAAAGAAGTAGGCGTGCATCTTACAAACAGCTACGAAAACCCGATAAACAAACACGGAGCTGTGAGTAAAAATATGCCGTCTGAAAATTGCACGGGCTGCCACAAAAATATCGGTAAAGTATCCGACAAGGATTTGGTATACGACCATGAGCCGCATCTTAAAAACAACATTAACTGTGCCTATTGTCATAATAGAATTGCCCATCCGGGACTAAAAGGTCATACAAGCCGTATAGTGATGAGTGTTTGCATTGATTGTCACTTGGAGAAAGAAGCTTCGGTTACCTGCCGCACTTGTCATCCAGCAAGCTTTAAACTCTCTCCGGCATCACACGACAGCGTGGGTTGGGCAAAGGGCCATGGCAAAAGCGGCGATACGGCAGAATGCAAGAAATGCCACTTCGACGAGAAACGTTTTTGTCTTGACTGCCACGGTGTTCCGATGCCGCATCCGGAGGATTGGGAGGAAGAGCATGGTAAGGCCAAGAACGCATCGCTGCAAAATTTCTGCGGAAAGTGCCACAACAAACAGGCCTTCTGCAGTAGCTGCCACGAAGCCCCTGGGGGTGAGATAAATGCAAAGAATGGCGAAGATAAAAAGGATAAAGATGAAGAGAATGACAAAGATTAAGAATTAGTGCCATTGCGGCCCTTATTTGTACAACTTGATTTAACTATATAGCCAGCTTTGCTAGGGAAGCTGGCTATATCTTTTATTTGCTTGAGACGATCTCTTCATGTTTATAGGATTGTTCCTCAATTGCGAAAAGTTGCCCGTCTTTAGCCTCGTAGCATCGCTTGGAAATCTGTGCCAGCTCCCACCGGTGGGTGACGAGTAAAAGAGTCAGGCCTTCTCTATTAAGCAAGGAAAGGATATCTCCGATCTGCTGTGCTCTTGGTGGATCAAGATCGTTGGTCGGTTCATCGGCCAATAAAATAGCAGGCTCTTTGATGAGCGCTCTGGCAATAGCGACTCGCCTTCGCTGGCCCAAGCTTAACTCGTGGGGCAGGTGGTTCAGGCGTTCCTCCAGCCCAAATCGCTTTGCGAGGTCATGAGCCCTTGCGGTGTAATCTCGTGAGCCATCCCTGCTTCCTAGCCAAACAGGCAGCATTATGTTTTCTAGCACTGTTAGGGTTGGAATTAGGTGAGAACCCTGGAAGATAAAACCTATCTTTTGGTTGCGTATACTCGCCTGTTCTTTTTCAGACATCGACCTAGTGGCTTTACCATCTATTACAACCTCGCCTGCAGTAGGTCTTAATAGGCAGCCAATGATATTTAACAAAGTGGTTTTTCCGCCTCCAGAGGGACCGACAATTGATACCGAGTCACCCTGCTCAAGAGTTAGGTCTATGCCCTTTAGTACTTCGAGGGTCTCACCGCCGGGGCGCGGGTATGAATGCCTTATTCCTTCTAATCGAATCAACTCTGTTCCTCCTAAACGTTTTTACTCTAACTCTCCCTGGGCGATTGCCCAGGCAGGATCCAGTGACGCAGTACGGTAAGCGGGGAATAGGGCCGCCAGGATTACCGTTGCTGTCGCTGCTAACAAGCACCACCCGAGAAGACCGGCTGTTTCTGAAAGCGACAGCGAGAGAAATGGAAATGTAGTGCCTGAAGATATGGTTTTAACTAGGTAGCTGGACACAAACCAGCCCAGTGCTGTACCTATCAGTGCACTGACCAAAGCAAGGCATCCGGCTTCCCAAAGAATTAATCTGAAAACGCCCCATTGTCTTGCCCCAAGAGCCCGAAGAATACCGATTTCTGTTTTCCGTTCCATTACCAGACTTGCAAACCGCCCCAACAGCGACGCAAGAGATACGAGCCAGAGCACTGCTGTTAAAGCGTAAAGCAAGGAGGTTACTACATGCATTCTTTGCCTGGTTTCTTGGACTACCTGCAGGGAAGGAACTGCATTTACTCCAGACAATTTATTAATAGCTTGTACTATCTCATTGGTTTTCCCTGGATCCTCTACGCGCACAAGGATGGCTGAAAACAGTTGATCGGGTTTTTTATCTGTCCATAGGTATTGTAAATCAGGACTTTCCTTTGCCAGGCGGCGGGCGGTATCCATACTTATGAAGGCGGTATCGTCGATACCGGTTCCTGTTGGCGCAAGGTGTTCAATTGTTTTAAATAGCTCCCCGCGTATTATGATTCTATCCCCGACCGCCATATCGATATTGGAACCTATTATCAACTCGTGGTCTCCCAGTGGACGGTTTAGTTTGTTGATCATCCAGGGAGCTACGACAAAGTCTGTATTAGAATCAAGACCCACAATTCGGCCTGGAGAAACCAGGCCGCAGCATGAAGCTGCTATTGTTTTAGTGAAGAACTGCGGTGTAGCTTGCTTAACTCCAGGTAAGCTTAAGATTTCCTTGTAAAGCGATTTATCCATATAGACACTTAAAGGGGTACCAGTAAATAGCATCTGCTCAGGCTTAGCCTCAGCTTTTTCGGGAAGAACTATCACATCGGCTCCAAGCCTCTGTATTCCTAGATTTAGGCCCCGCTCTAGTCCCCGACCAAGCCAAAGCGAGGTAAATAAAGAGGTTACGGTAATAGATATCACAAAAATTGTTAGTATGGCATGAAAGGGTCGTCTCTGGATGTTTCTTAGCACCAATCGAAATATTATAACCACCTTCTTTCGATAATAAATGGAGTAATAAAACCCCTTTTTTAGGTATTTTTTTATAAGTCTGGCTACAATTGCTTGACAAGGTAATAGCCGATTTGATACATTTGTTACGATTATTCCTAGTATTACTATATGAATTCTAGTTAAAAAGGTCAAGGGATCATACTACCTCAAAATTAACCATAAAGAAAGCAAGCGCAGGCAGCAAAATAACTGTAAATGTGAAATTGTAATGAGCAATCTATCAGGGCAACCAACATCAGATATGGCAAGCTTACGTTAATAAGGAATATTTCGGGAGGAGGGTCAGAGTTAATGGGAAGTTTGTTTCTTGTGTTAAAGGCGGCGCCGGAGCAGGAGCAGCATGCTCATTTTGTCGTAAACCTGGCTCAGGCAGCACAGGCAAAGGGGCATAAGGTTACGGTTCACGTTTTTGGAGATGGAATCTACTATCTGGTGCCAAATATGCACATCGGACCTACAAATACTGCCGAGCTATGCGAAAAAGAGAATTCAAGCCTTATGTACTGTTTCCATAATGTGGAGCAAAGGGGCATCGTACCACTGGTCATGGAAAGTGCGAGGAAGGCATCTACTCCGGACGCATCCATGGAGTTTATTAAGCATGATAGGGTTCTTATGATTTCGGGATGAGGTGATTGATTTTGGCCGAGCCTATAAAGTTCTGTGCAGTTGTTCGCCAACCGCCAATTGGGGAGCGAGATTCTCTAGAAATCTTGAGGTTTACTCTTGGGTTGGTGTTACTTGGTAGCCATGTCGTTGAAATTCATGCCGTTCTTGAGGGTGACGGTGTATTTCACGCACTAAACGAGCTACCGGAGAAAGTTCTTGGAAGAGACACATCAAAGATCAGTGTTGTTGACGGCATTGATTTTGATGCACTGGTCTACGTTGTGAAGGAAGATATGGAAGCGCGTGGTTTGAGCGAGGAGGATCTGCTTGAGGGAGTAAAGGTTATACCTTCAGAACAGGTATCAGGGATAATAAGCCAGGCAAAGACTACCCATTTCATGTAGGCCAACCTTTACGAGAGGAGGATCGGTGACATGGCGACGATATGTATTAGCGCTTTATCATCCGGCGAGACAGACCGACGTGAGCGACTCATAACTCTGATACAGGGCTTAAGCAAACCGGATGAAAAGGTAATGCTTCTGCTTTACGGAGACGGGGTTTATAACCTTGTAAACGGAAGCAAAGCGGCGGCAGAGATTACTGAAACATCTGCAGATATCTATGTTATTGCCGGAGACGTAGAAGATCGAGGGTTAGCAGGAAAGATTATTCCTCAGGCGCAGCAGATCGATTATGATCGGGCAGTGGATTTAATTATGGAGTCCGATCATACGGTCACGGGTGTCTGATGTCGTATAAATATGCAGTTAGGCGCTTATTAGATATGCAGCTCAATGCAGATCAAGGTCTGAACAACATGTGATTCGAGTGCCGAGTGGCGCGTCAAGGAAGGGGGGATGGAGAAGGTAAAACAGCTATCATATTAATCTTAAAGTTAAGGTGGGTTTATAAGGAGAGAGGTGAAAGATTTGCAAAGCCTTAAGAAGTTAGGCATCTTAGTGTTGGTGATATTTGTTGTAGCTATAATAGCTACTGGTTGCGGTGGATCCAGCACTAAAACTGAAAAACAAGCAGCAAATGATACTAAGCCTGAGGCCAGCACTATTGAAGGTACAATATATCTGCCTGGAGAGGGTGGACATATTGCTGTAGCTAAGATCGCAATCGATCCGGCAAAAGATGAACCGATCGCAATTAAAAATCTGGACCGGATTAAATTGGGGGCTGCAGAAACCAATGCGACACACGATATAAGAATTGACGCGGATAAGAATGTTGCATTCTCATCGGCCATTGTAAAAGATGCTAGTGCTGGAGGTATCCACGTAGACAAGATTGATTTAAGTACCCTTCAAGTAACAAAAGACATTGCAACACCCGTACCTCCAAGGTATGTTGGAGGGCCGTTCTACTGTGCCTCGGGCCAAAGCGACGATGCATTCTTGCCGGTAATTATGGGCTACGAGGGAAGCATCGATGTGTTCGACAAAGAGACTCTTGAGTTAAAGCACAGGGTTCAATTTGATGATCCGCAGATTGGCAAGGATTATATATTTGCCCACGGAACTAATACTCCTGACAAAAAACAATTCCTGCTAGCTCTAAATGTCACAGCTCCTGGTAAAGGTGGAGAGGCTCCACCAAGAAGCTCTGGTGACCTTAAGTTCTGTCTGTTAGATATGGAATCGCTCCTGCAGGGTACGCTAAAAATTAACAAGGTCAATACGATAGCGGCTGATACAACTGCAATCGCTTTCCGTCAGACCTTCACCAGCGATGGTAAATATCTGCTCCAGGCGGCAAGGGATAGAATCCTTGTAATCGATGGTAGCACACTGCAACTGGTTAAGAAGATCGACGTTCCGAAGGAAGGCGAAGACCAGATCGAATGCCATGATATTATGCCGACGCCAGATGGTAAATATGCAGTTGCCGCGCTTCGCGTACCTGTTGGCAAGGACAGTGCAGGCAAAGCGATAAATGACGGAAAGGTAGCGCTCGTAGATCTTGAAAAAGGAACGATTGTTGGTAAGCAAACTTCGATATGCTACAAATGCCACAACGATTACACTAGCCTGAAAGGCAAAGGTGCTAACCTCTGCGGTATTGATGGTATTTGGAAATAAGATACCTGAGTCAGATGCGAAGGTAAGCCTGTTCCAGGCTCTTTAGAGCCTGGAACAGGCCTTCTACATGAAAAGCTTCAAAGCTTTACCAAGGTGGCATCGATCCTTTTGCAAGTTTGCATATGTAATGGTGTGACTGTTGATGAGCGCGAAAATTATGCCGTTCCAGCTCAGGATAGATATCGAAAATCTTCCAACAAATAAGGTCAGGGGTGCTAAGTCTACCTGGGTTGATAACGCAAAATACTTGTTTGTCGTGTTAGCTACTCTGGGAACATATCTGGCCCTTGTTGCTTTTCGCTCACTGGACGACAATACGCTTGTCTCATGGCGATGGGTGTTTGCCAACGTAAGCTTTGGCAGGGTGCTTCTGGCTCTTATATTTGGCATCGCTATTTCATTTGCGCTATCCCAGGTTTCGATTCCCAAAGTATATTGCCCCATTTTTCTTTTTGTCATCTCGTTTGTTGCTGCCTCGTTTTTTTGGAAAGAGCCGGAGGTCGTAATCGATGCTTCAAGATATTTTACTCAGGCTAAACATTTTGCGATTTATGGGCCTGGTTATTTTCTGAAGGAATGGGGCCGCAATATCTCTGTCTGGACCGACCTTCCGCTGGTTCCACTTCTCTATGGGGTGGTATTTAAGATATTTGGTGAGTCGAGACTTTATGTAGAGGTGTTTACGACACTTCTTTTTTCAGGCTCAACCGTTCTTACGTACCTTCTTGGGAAAGAGCTATGGGGAGAAGATACTGGCTTTCTTGCCGGTTTGCTCATGCTTGGTATTCCATATGTCTTTACACAAGTCCCGCTTATGCTGGTCGATGTGCCGACAATGTTTTTCTTTATGCTTTCAATACTGGTATTTATTAAAGCAATTAATATTGGGGGCGCCAGGATTATTATATTCTCATCACTTACTGTATTACTTGCTCTTCTATGTAAATACTCAACCTGGCTTATGTTGTCTGTTTTGCCGGTGGCATTCCTCGTGTATTTCTTTGGCAAACAAAAGCAGGCATGGAGCGCCATTGGCATCAGGCAATACTCGGCCAGGTTTAACCGCTACATGATGCTCTACAGAGGCATGGCGGTTGTAGTGATTACTGCAACCCTAGTTGCAGTATTTATTCTTTTTAAATTTGATGTTGTCTCGCATCAGATTGGGCTGCTTGCTGACTACCAGCGGGCTGGCCTTAAGCGGTGGGGAGAGAGCTTTTACTCAACATTTTTCTTCCAGGTAAATCCTTTTATAACTTTGGCAGCTATATACTCCATCTACGTTGCTTTTAAAAAAAGAGACCCAAAGTATCTGATAGTAAGCTGGTTAGTATTTTTAGTAATTGCGCTAAGGATTGAGAGAATACGCTATATCATAATGATTTTTCCGATGGTCACATTAATGGCTGCATACGGGCTAAGTGAGATCAACAGCGAAGGCTTAAGAAGGTTTACCGCATGGAGTGCTGTAGCCTCATCGCTGGCAGTTGCCATTTTCGCTTATTTACCGTTTGTGCAAAGTATAAGCGCAGTAAACCTAAAGGACGCAGGCGCGTATCTGAACTCTATTGGGGCAAGAGATATCGAGGTGTTTTCATTACCCCAAAAGGGCTCTATAGACATTAACCCGGCAGTCTCTGTACCGCTTTTAGATATTTTTGCCGAAGGCAATATCTACTATCGCTACGATCAGGTGCCCCCGCGGGTAAAAAAGATAGAAAAATCGCCATTGAGGTTTACCTGGGATTACAGAAATCCTGGTTATTATTCCTTGGACAACAATAAAGCTATGGGCGAAAAAATGGTGGTGGTGATATCGAGCTCTAAAGAGCAAGCTTTACCAGATTCAGGTTTCCAAATACCCGATGGATACAGACTTGCTAAACTATTCAAAGCCTCTTCAGGGGTTTTTCGATACCAGACTGTTGTAACTGTATATAGATCAGCGGATAAGTAAGGATACGAAACCATAGCTTAGGTTTATGGCCTGCAATTTCTTTTTTAAGGCAAAAAGCAAACGCATGGTGAAAATCTGTTAGCTTCCAGAATCCAGCTTCTCACTGCTGGGCGGCATTGCTTATCCTTGCTTACATAAACCATAAACCACTAACTATGAACTAGTATGGCTTGACAAACTAATAGACGATTTGATACATTTGTTACAATAATTCCTAGTATTACTATATGAATTCTAGCTTAATGATGATTAGTTTAAGGAGGGTTGGCGATCGGTTAAACAGATTTTATGGCAAATATGGCAAAAGCAAAAAGTAGGTCGGCCAAAAAGGGAGGGATAAATTGGCGTGGAAGCTGTAAAAAATTTAGAGGCGGCTGGCAAGAGTCACAGCGTTAGTAAAAGTACATACTGGGCGTTTTTGATTCTTGGGGCTCTTGCTTTGATAAGTCTCTTATACATTAGAACCAATATTTACTATATGTATATTGTAGTTTACATATGGTTTGGCGTTGCTTATGGGATGTTGCTTCAATACGGCAGGTTCTGCATTGCTTCGGCTTCGCGAGACTTATTTGCTGCTAAAGTCCCGCGAATGGCGGTAGTCGTTTTAATGACGCTCGTATTCTTAAGCATCATACAGGCAATACTTGCAGTAACAAAAGTGTCTACCCCATTCTTTCAGCCGGTACCAGCAGGGATTCATTTACTTATAGCCGGCTTATTATTCGGTTTCGGAATGGTTATTGCAGGCGGATGTGCGACCGGATCTACATACAAGACTGGTGAGGGGCATGGAACCTCTCTCCTTGCACTCTTAGCACTTATTTTTGGTCAAGCAATATTTGTGACGTTAGGGGGTCCGCTAAATAATCTTCTTCCTCAATCCTGGGTTCAGGCGGCTGCTGCAAAAGTGCCCAGCGATAAACTCAGTTCCTGGTACGATACATATCTTATGGGTTATGTACTTGACAAGCCCACCATCCAGTTATCTAAAACCGGTTTTATAGCCAACACTTTCCCGGGGTTCGCAAAGTACTTTGTTGGCGATGCACTTTTAAATGTGATCTTACCGGCGGTAATCCTGCTGGTTGCAATTTATGTCTATGCTGCGAGAAAAGGTTTTATTAAAAAGAGAAGAAAGGCTAAAGGTTCAGCGGGCTTTAGTGATGAGCTTGCAGGCATCTGGAATATGCTTGTGCAGTCCAAGAAAACGATTTTTATTGGTTTTCTTATTGCGGTAACGATAGGGCTACATATTCTTGTTGCTAAAGGAATGTTGGACAAATTTGGGGCCACCAACTTCGGAGAACTGCTTGCCAGAATGGATCATAAAGAGGGGCTTACCGCTGCCGGTAAGGTATTTGATCCAGGTTATTGGTTTATGACGACTCAGCAAACACAGCTTGGTGCCTGGCTGCTGGATAAAATCGGCCTTATTAATGTGAAAGATAGCGTATTCTTTGGTCTTTTAAACGGTATACCTGCACCGTGGGACAACCCATCACTCTGGATGCTGATCGGACTTATTTTTGGGGCAATGGTTACCGCCCTGGCCAGTAGGGAGTTTAAGTTTCATCCACCAAAAGGGGAGCTTATCGCGTGGGGACTTCTCGGCGGATTATTACTTGGAATCGGCTCTCGATTAGGTTTAGGCTGAGCGGGAGCTTTCGTTGTTAGGATCGCTGGAGGCGATCTGGGAGCCTGGGTCTATTTTATAGGCATGATTGCGGGAGCTTTCGTCGGGGTTCTGTTCTTTAACTGGTGGACGGATCGAAAGATGGCTAAGGAGATGGGCTAACTATGGCCTCAGTCTTACAAAATATGAAAACGATTTAAGGAGGAGAATATCTATGGCAATGAAATTTGAGAAAACGGGCGATGGCACTTATTCACTGGATGTTTGCGGATATACATGTCCGCACCCGCAGCTTTATACTAAGAAGTCCCTGGAGAAAATGGCAGAGGGCGAGATATTGGAAGTAATCTTTGACAATCCTTCCTCGCAGGAGTCGATAACCCAGATGTGCAACGCGGAAGGCCATGAAGTAGTTGAAAGTACGCAAGACGGTAGCAGGTTTGTAATTAAAATCGAGAAGGGCTAATTGAGGAGGTATTTACTGTGCCTACAGAGGCAGGCAGAAATACGCCGCTAACGGTTATAGCTGCTATCATGGTGTTGATATTGGCAGCATTGTTGGTTTACAGTTACTCGGGTGTCAACAAAGAAGTTGCCTCTTCATCCAAAAAACCGGCCGCTAGTGCTGAAAAAGCATCATCCAGCTCTGGTGGTGAGGCCTCATCACCAGGCTATGGCAGTAGTAATACCAGCAGCAGTGGGGCTTCATCGCCAGGCTATGGCGGGGGAGGAGCATCCGGAAGTGGTGCTAAAACCGGCGATTCCGGCAAGTCTAATGAGCAGGCTAGTGAAAATCAGGCGGCTGCACCAGGATACGGGCAATAAGAGCATAACAGTTGGCAGGGTGTTAAAGCCTTTATTGAGCATTAAAGCCTTTATGCTGGATTTTCAGATTATACGGACTCTTCTGTACCGCATATAAACTGTCTCTGATGAGGGCGTAGACTGGAGGGGCGATTCAGCCCCTCCAGGATACGAACCATCACAGCGTAGATTGCTTTGAAACAGGCTTTAAAATGGCGAGTGATCAAAATGAAATGTGCCCTCATTATACCCTCCTGGAAACCGGAAGATATATTTCCGCCTAGAACAGCGGGGTCGCAAATCAATTATTGGCAACCTCTTGGAACCCTCTATGTTGCCTCGAGCCTTCAGAAAGCAGGCCACGAGGTAAAGTTTATAAACGGCGCTTTTATGACCAGCGAAGATATTCTTAAAGATATAAAAGCCTACAACCCTGAATTTGTAGGCTTTTATTCAACCGCGTTTGGCTGGAGCAGGACAAAGGTAGCTGCCGCTGATATAAAGAAAATATGCGATCGAGCATTCATCTGCGTCGGAGGTCCCTATGTCATCGCCATGCAGGAGAAAAGTCTTAAGGATAAAGGGGCGGAAGCTATTGATGCGGTTGTTACCGGAGAGGGTGAGATGACAGTCCCGGAGATACTGGATTGCCTTCAGCAGGGACGCAGCCTATCGGGGGTTAAAGGGGTTATCTTTAGGGATGGAGATTTTATAGTAAAAAATCCACCAAGGCCTTTAATTAACGACCTCGACTCGATACCTTTTCCGAACAGGGAGTTATTAGGTGATAAAAACTTATATGTACCTCCACCGGCGACTTACAAACGAAAACCGGTCGCAGTAATGCTGACCTCAAGAGGTTGCAACCGCAGGTGCATCTATTGTTTTCAAATGGATAAGGGAAGAAAAAGTGGTATTCGCTATCGCAGTGTTGAAAACGTTATGCAGGAGATAGAGCTTGTCTTGAGCCAGGGTTTCAGGGAGATAAAGTTTCTGGATGATACCTTTGCTGCTGATTACAATCGAGCCATGCAAATAGCCCATGAGATAAAGGCAAGGGGTCTTAAATTCACCTGGTTTGTTTCAGCCTGTGTAAATCAAGTAGACAAGCCATTACTTGAGGCATTTAGAGAGGCTGGCTGCTGGGCGATACTTTTTGGAGCCGAAAGTGGCGTACAGAAAAATCTTAACGCCATAAGAAAAGGGATTACACTTGAGCAAACAAGAAAAGCAGTAAGGGCGGCAAAAGAAGCCGGTCTAAAAGTGATTACCCCGTTCATTTTTGGTATACCCGGCGAAACTTTTGAAGAGGGGCTAAAGACAATCGAGTTTGCCCTTGAACTCGATCCCCATATCGCTAATTTCCACGCGATAGCGCCTTTTCCGGGGTCAGAGCTTTATGATAACGCAGAAAAATACGGCACTATCTCCGAAGAACTTACTGATTATACCTACCAGGGAGCGGCTTTTGTCCCTCATACTATGAGTCGGGACGATATTATTAAGCTGCGCTTAATAGCTTTTAGAAGATTCTATTCAAGACCTAAGTTTCTACTGCGAAGATTTATTCAGATCAGAAGCGTTTATGATGTGAGAGCCGCATTTAAGGGTGTTAAGAGTTTGTTTTGGTTGTGGGCAAGCCGTAGCGCACTTGAGGTTCGAAAAGAGAAGGCGGGCAAACTTGCCCCCAGAACGTCTTGATCGGGTCTAAAATCTCCTGGCTAATTTGTCAAATAATCATTCAGTGACTGTACATAGAGGTTCCAGGGCTTGAATTCAGTTAAATAACAAAATGGTTATAGCTTGAGAGCCATAACCATTTTGCTTTCTGGTGGGCTGAATTCGCAACCGCGCACTTTCACATAGTACCGATACAGTTTCTGCTGGTCATGGATTTACCTGATGCCTGTCACCAATCTTTTTAGTAGGCCTTCTAGTGCGCGTGCATGGCGGGCTTCGTCTCGAGACATCTCATCAAAGGCGTCGTGGACCTCGTCAATGCCTGCTTCTTTTGCTTGGGTAGCGCTTTTCTTTTTGCCGTTACATGCACTAATTTCACCTTTGAGCATCATTTCCAGATTCTCTTTGGTGCTGGAACTAATTTTTCCGTTTAGCTCGGCAAAACGGGCGGCGTGCCATGCCTCCTCGATAGCGAGCACTTTTAGGGTCTCAGCGATTTCGGGATAACCCTCTCTTTGCGCCTGGCGTGCCATTGCAAGATAAATGCCGACCTCCGTAGTCTCGCCACTGAAATTCTTTTCTACCGGATCTTCAGCAACCGTTCCTTTGGCTACGCCAAGCCTGTTTTCGTTAATAATCTCCATTAAAGTTTCCATCTTATCCTCCTTACTATTAGTGTGGTCCAATGCTCTACACGCTTAAAAGTTTTGCTTTCCGTAAAATAGTGGACAATTTCGACCAAAAATGTCATAATTAGCATACAATAATTTTACCCGGTGGTCAAGCGGCTGAAGGCGATTTTTAAAAAAGAGCGTTTGAGAAGAGCATTTTAAGGACGTCTAAGACTGTCATGAGCAGAAAAGCTACCGTTTTGTGTTTATTGAGAGGCGGCATTATCCAGAAATGATCGCGTTGACGCAGAGCCGGTTTAACCAAAGGAGGTGAGCTTGGAAGGCATAAATGTACTTTTATAGGCGTTATTAATGATCACCTTTCTACTGCTTCAATTACCAATCGTTGATCGTGAAGGAGGTTAAGTACTTTGGATGTTTTATTACTAAGCAGGCTGCAGTTTGCATTAACCGTCGCATACCATTTTCTTTTCGTGCCATTGACCATCGGTTTTGCGCTGCTTGTTGCTGTGCTGGAGACAATGTATGTTCGGTCCGGCGACGCCAGGTACAAGAGTATGGCTAAGTTTTGGGGGAAACTGTTTACTATAAATTTTGTCCTGGGCGTAGTTACAGGGCTTACGATGGAATTTCAGTTTGGCACTAATTGGTCTGAGTACTCAAAATTTATGGGCGATATTTTCGGCTCGCCGCTGGCCGTTGAAGCGTTAATGGCATTTTTTCTGGAGTCGACATTTATCAGCATCTGGATTTTTGGCTGGGAGAGGTTGTCAAAGAAAGCTCATTTATTTGCAGCATGGATGGTTGCACTTGGGACTCATCTATCGGCGATTTGGATCATCGTGGCTAATGGATGGATGCAAAACCCTGTAGGATATGTCCTTAGAAACGGCCGGGCAGAACTGGTAGATTTCATGGCTGTTCTGAAAAACAGCTATGCCTGGCATATGTATTCCCATGTTATTTTATCTGCTTATGTGCTCTCTGGTTTTGTAGTTCTCGGTATCTGTGCATATCACTTACTTAGGAAGCAAAACATAGAGTTTTTTAAAAGCAGTTTTCGTATTGGACTTGTAATAGCCTTGGTTGGAATCCTTGGCGTTGTCCTTACGGGCCACTTTAACGGGCAGAATACAGCCAGGATGCAGCCTTCAAAATTTGCAGCTATGGAAGCGATATGGGATACAGAAAGGGGTGTTTCCGCATATTTGATCACCGTCCCAAGCGAGAAAAGTGAGTCAAATCCTGTAGAGGCAATCGGTGTACCGGGACTTACCAGTTTTCTTGCGTTCAATAATTTTAATGCTAAGATTAAGGGCTTAAAGGATATTCCACTAGCCAAAAGACCTCCCGTTGCACTTACGTTCTGGAGCTTTAGAATCATGGTTTTGCTGGGCTTCTACTTTCTGGTCATGGTGGCTTTGGGATGGTACCTGCAAACAAAAAATAGACTATTGGATAGTACCCGGTTTTTGAAGCTCTTGCTCTATTCCATTCCGCTGCCTTATGTGGCAATAAATCTTGGCTGGACGGTAACCGAGGTGGGCCGTCAACCGTGGACGGTTTACGGATTGATGACGACAGCAAAATCTGTCTCTGTAGTGCCCGCAAGTAACGTAATGTTCTCCTTAGCTGCCGTGATCGTACTTTATTCATTGCTCGTTATTCTGGATTTCTATCTTATAGCAAAGAATGCCAAAAAAGGCCCCGAACCTATAGGTGAGGCATTAGATGAGCCAACGGCATCTCACTCTGAATTTGCTTTATCTGGCAATAGCTAGTAGCTAGTAGCGGAAAGATTTATATTAAGGAGGTTTACAATGCTTGAGGAATTACTGCCTTCTATATGGTTTTTCTTATGGGGGTTGGTCTGGGCAATATATTTCTCACTGGATGGATTTAATCTTGGGGTTGGAATACTGGCTCGGTTTTTGCCCCAAAAGGAACAAAATAAGCTAATCGGCTCTCTTGGTCCTTTCTGGGATGGCAACGAGGTGTGGTTGATTACCGCTGGCGGGGTAACCTTTGCCGCCTTTCCCAAGCTTTATGCGGTTATGTTTAGCTCTCTTTATTTACCGCTGATCATAATTTTGATTTCTCTGGTCTTCCGGGCTGTTGCGATTGAATTTTACCGTCAGTCCGATGACGTAAACTGGCAGAAAGCGTGGGCAACTATATTGAGCGTGGGCAGCTTTCTTGTAGCGCTGCTGTTCGGAGTTGCATTTGGCAACATATTTCAGGGCTTGCTACTTGATGCGAATGGCTATCATGGATCCGTCTTCAGCCTACTCAATCCTTACGGTATTTTAACTGGGGTGCTATTTGTTCTAATTTTCAGTTATAACGGCAGCCTGTGGTTTTCCCACAAGACGGGGAGCAAAAAAGGTTTTACCATTGCAAGGAAAATCTATGCACCGATGCTGGTGGCGGCTGTATTGTTCCTAGTTAGTACCGCATTTAGTACTACGTTATGGGGGAACTTTTTCAGCAAGCCACTGCTATTCGTGGTACCGCTTCTTGCAGTAGCCAGCCTACTTGCAACCCGAGGTTTGCTTAGTAGGGGAAATGCTGCAGGTTCGCTTCTAACGGGGTCCTTAGCGGTGCTGCTGACGGTTATTACCACTATCATTGGCTTATTTCCAAATATGTTTCCATCGAAAATTGACCCAGCCTATAGCCTAACGGCGTTTAATGCATCAAGCAGTCCTTATACTTTAAAGATAATGCTTGCAGCAACAATAGTTTTTCTTCCAGTAGTGCTTATCTATCAGGTCTGGCATTATAAGCTGTTTGCACCGGCAAGGATTGATGAAGAGTTAAAGTACTAAAGCAGGTTGTTGGCAAAAACATATCAGCGGAGGCCCTGATTAGAGCCTCTGCTGATATGGAGAATGCTGACGAACCCTACATTAATGATGACAAGGATTTTTGTTTTTAAGGTTAAATAACCTTATCAAGGGTTACAGAAAGCTCCTTCAGCATAGCTTCCTGGGCGCGGTGCCATACCCGGTGAACTTTACAGCCAGGCTTTCTATCACATGCACCCGCAACACCCAGGCACATGTTTAACCTGAATGGTCCTTCAATCGCCTCTACAACATCCTTGATGGTGATCTTGGAAGCGTCTTTAGCAAGCCTAATTCCGCCGCGGGACCCTCTGTGGTTTATAATTAATCCGGCTTTTGCAAGCAAGCTCAGCGTTTTTGTTAGAAACACCGGAGGGATATCTTGCCGAAGCGCCAGCTCCTTTGCCGGTATTAGCTTTCCGCTTGGGTACTCACGGGCCAGCTCCAACATCGCCCGTATTGCATACTCTCCCTGCATTGTAAGTTTCATAAGACCATCCTTAAAGACAATATCGACCTAATATGTCTAAATATTAGCACATTTTCCCAGTGGCTTGTAGTGGCCATAAAACAAGATGCCTTTGTAAAGCATCCTGGGTGAGCTTGAATTGCACCCCGGGGTGTATCGCTAGTATGGCCTAACACCCGTTTGTCTCCTAGTTTACTTACCTATATTAGTGCTGTAATATAAGCACTATAATGCTCAGCCATTTTTAATTCGGTGAGACTGAAAACTCATGTTTATTGGAGAGATTAAAGAGGCAACTGCTATGGTAGCTGCCCACTCAGAGAAAGAGATTGCACGGCATACTGCTGTCAAGAGGATAGCGGTTGCAATCGGCTACTTGGTTGCTGTTGTGCTTGCCGTTTACATACGAACATACTCTAGCTTTGATGTTATCGCTAACCCTAAAACAAATATTCAAGATATAGACTCGATTAGCGTTCTGCGAACGATCGATATTATTGTCCACCACTATCCAAGCTTACCGCTCTTTGATTCATTTGCTAATTTTCCTTGGGGAATGAAGGCTCAATTGCCGCCCCTTTGGGCATTTATTGAGGCGAGCTTTGGGAAGATAGTAAATATGGTTTTTGGTATACCGGTCATCTCGGCTGCCTCACTTTTTCCAGTGGTCGCCGGTATATTTCTTGCTATTCCTATGTACTATGCAGGGAAGTACCTTTTTAGTAGAGCAGTTGGCCACGCCGCATGTATTCTAAGCCTTTTTCTCCCGGTTATAGTTCTTGCTTCCTCGGTTGCTATGGTAGATCATCATATCGCTGACCTTGTTCTTTATAGCTCACTAATTGCTCTTCTTGCTGCTTCACATAAGATGCTTGTGCTTGGTAAAAGAATGCTGGGAGATGCGCTTTCGGTGGCCGCTGGTCTTGTTGTGACTTTTACGCTTCTTATATCGCTAAGCTCAATACTCATTGTTGCTATAGTCTGGATATCGCTTATCCTTGGTCTCTTTCTATTACCTAAGAAGGAGCGGCGGTTTACATCCCGCATAGGGGGACTTGCTCTTGGATCGGCAGGGCTCTCAATGCTTCTGCTTTACGTGGCGACCCCTTGGTTTGCTGGAAATCTCTCATTTTCCGGCCTCTCACTTTTTCAGCCACTACTTCTCCTTGGACTTACAACTATGCTGTTAGTGTCTAATGCGATCGATATCTTATTTGCCAGACGGAGAACTATACTCCAAGGCGTAACCCGTAGCTTCTTCGATCAAAACCTGCAAAATGTGTATCGTATTCTAAGCTTGTCCATGCTTTATATTATACTTTTAATCAGTGTGTTTACACTGCCTTCGGCCAACGAGCTTATTAGCAAGGCTTTCTACCGAAGTATCGGATACTATCCGCTTGCTCAAGTTAACGATCAGCTATTACCACTCTTCTCTGATGGACCAGCTGAGTTAATTTTGCGGTTCTCTGTATTTGCTTATGTGTTGCCTTTTGGATTCGTTTACCTGATTGGCGATACGGTTGTTAAGAGAAGCTTAAATTTCGGACGGTTGTTTTTCCTTGTCTGGTTTGCCGTCTCGGCGGCATACTTTATAATCGCCCGCTATTACATGTTTCTCTTTGCTCCTGCTGCCTTAATTATGTTTGGCTTCATCATAGCCCGGCTATCTGGATTATTTAGTGTTCTCTTTGAGCGAGTTATCAAGAAACCGATCGCTCGGCCAGCTAGCATAGCCTTCTTATTAGTGGTAACCATTGGCATTTCGTGTTACCTTTTTGTGTGGACAACCTCAAGTATTAGAGTTGCGAGGCCGGATGCCGGCTGGATTGCAATGCTTAAGTGGATCAAGGAGAATACCCCTGAGGTTAGCCACTATTTAAATCCAGAGCGACCTCCAGAATATGGTATCGTTACCGATTGGTTTTCCGGTAATTATCTTGTACTAATTGCCGAGCGCCCGACGCTTTCGACGGTAAATCAAGAGACAGGTATGGATGGGATTATCGCCTCATATAAGATTTTTCAGACTGAGTCTGAGGATGAGCTTATTCAACTTATGAAGCGGTACCGCTTGCGCTACATACTTCTAGGTGCTGACTATGCAGCATGGCAGGGTGATATTGAGCAACTCGGCGAACCAGGACCTCGACCTGACGAAATAGCATACTTACCGACGATTGTCCCAGCAGAAGAACACTTTCATATATCAAGTGCCCGACTCTACAGATTTTGGGGCGCAGGTAACGAGCAATTTAATATAGATCCAATGCAGCATTTTCGACTTGTTAAGATTACTGGGACAAGTAACCAGCAAACCTGGAAACTCTTTGAGTTTGTCAAAGGGACGCGTTTGATAGTTAAAGCGCCGCCTGGATCTCGTATTGAAGTTGCGACAGAGATATTGCCCGAGGGAGCGGGAGTAATACCCTGGAAATTATCTAGAATATCTGACGATGATGGAATGGTTGAGGTCTTTCTACCGTACGCTACATCAAAAAGCCCCTACTCTGTGAAAGCTAGGCCATATAGGGTCTTGATTGGCAATAAAACTTATTACCTCGATTTGGCCGAAAGTGATGTTATTGAGGGGCGAACTGTACACATAACTTCTATTCCGTAAGGCACACCGCAGTCACAGCCCGAAGAAATTACACTTAAGATATATCTGCCACCTGCTTAATGCGATGCCCTTTAAATTTATAGTCAACTGTTTTATGCCGGTACTCAAGCTTTGTTTCAGTTTGATCGATTAGATATAGCAGCTAAACAAGTTAGCTTATATTTGAATTACCATAATATGGTATAGTTAATTTAGTGCAGTCAGATAAAGGAATGGATATTAGATTGGATATTGCTCACATAAGCGCAGGGCAAAAGAATAGTAGAATAGGTTTGTTTATTAGCCAATTGAAACTTGTTCTTACTTTAATACGTATCCGGCACTGGATAAAAAACCTATTTATATTTGCGCCGCTTCTTTTCTCACAAAACCTATTTAATGCAAGCATGCTTGCAAAAAGCGTACTTGCATTTATATCGTTTAGCTTTGTTGCGAGCAGTGTCTATGCCCTAAACGATATCTTTGATTACAAAAAAGATAGGCTTCACCCCATAAAGAGGCTTAGACCGATTGCGCTTGGAAAGCTTAAGACCTCATTCGCGATCTTAGTAGCCATCCTTTTCTTGACAATGGGGTTAGTTATCGCTAATTTTGTTAACCTGGCATTTATAATAAGTATTGCGATATATCTTGGGCTTAACGTGCTTTACTCGTTATATCTTAAGGATCAGGTCATCTTAGACGTGTTGGTACTATCGCTATTTTACGTGATAAGGGTTTCGGCCGGTGGCTTTGCAATTGAGGTTCATATCTCAAACTGGCTGCTGATTTGCACGTTTATGCTTGCCATATTTATGGGCTTTGGTAAAAGGAGGTATGAACTTACCATTTTAAAAGAAGAAGCGCCAAGCCATAGGAAGATACTTGCTGAATACAGCCCATACTTTTTGGATCAGATGGTAGCGGTGGTTACCCCAACCACTCTCATCGCGTATTTGCTATATACTATTAGCGAAGAAACAGTAGAAAAGTTTGGAACAGACAAACTGATAGCAACGGTGCCTTTCGTTTTATATGGTGTTTTTAGATACTTATATTTGGTTCACCAGAGAGAGGAGGGGGGGGATCCGACAAAACTTATGTTAACCGACAAACCCCTTATCATAACCGTGGTCGGGTGGGTGCTCTCAGTAGTTTTCATACTTTACTTTAGGTAAAGTTTTAATTTGACCAGGAGGTCTATTTTGTCGAAAGTAGCAGTTTTAAAGACGAAGCCACAAACTGTTTTAGAGGACTATAAAAAACTCATGCATCTGGCCGAGTATCAAAGGTACTTATCCAAAGAGAGGGAGACCTTAATTAAGCTAAATCTCTCTTGGACAAAGTATTTCCCGGCTTGCTCCTCTCAGCCCTGGCAGGTTGAGGGCGCTATCAAAACTTTGATAGAAGACGGGTATAAGAAAAGCCGCCTTCACCCTGTAGAAAATAAGACAGTCGTGACAAAGCCTGTTGAGGGTGCGGTCAACAACAAGTGGATGCCGATTATAAAAAGATACGGTCTAAAGTTCACCCCACTTCCTGATGTTAAATGGCAGGTTTATCACTTCAAGAGCAAACTTCTCAAGCTAAATGATATTTTCCCGGAAGGGATACAGATCCCCGAGATGTTTATCGGGAAAGATGTGCTACATCTGCCGACGGTAAAGACGCACGGCCATTCGGTTACGACCGGGGCAATCAAGAACTCATTTGGAGGCTTGCTAAAGGAAGTTCGGCACTACGCCCACAAGTACATGCACGAAGTTTTAGTCGACCTCATGCTCATACAAAAAGAACTTCACCCAGCGATATTTGCCGTCATGGATGGCACCGTCTGTGGTGATGGTGCTGGTCCAAGAACGATGTTTCCTAAAGTTAAGAACTATATCTTGGCCAGCGCTGATTCAGTTGCAATTGATTCTATCGCTGCTAAGATGATGGGGTTTGACCCAATGAGTATTCCCTATATCCGTATGGCAACAGAAATGGGCCTTGGCATGGGAGACCCTAAGGAAATCGAGATAGTTGGCGAAGATATCGAAGGCGTAAACTTTGGTTTTAAGACCAAGAAAAGCTTTGTCATCTGGGGAGATCAGATGATAAGAAAAGGCTACTTAAGGCCTTTTGAGAAAATTCTACTTCATTCCCCTTTGGTTGTCTGGGCTCCGTTTGCATCAAATGTTTATCATGACGTATTCTGGTATCCGACCATTGGCAAATCTCGTATAAAGAAGTTTTCTAAAACCGAATGGGGTAAATTATTTGATAGGTACGAATAAGAAGAGGGTTTAGAGGGCTTACACCGTCTTTATTGCTGTGATTAAGCACTATGTGCTGGCAAATATCGTGATAGTTACCAGCAGTGGATTCGCTTGAGGCATCAAAGATGTTATCTATCGTTAAGGGCATACGAAGGGCTGCATTTTCTTCTGTAGCAGTAGACATCTATGTTTCGGTCGGATTTTTGAAAGATTACAAGGCCTTTAAAACCTACCCCAAAATTTTACAGCTGCAAATACTCCTTCGCAAGCATCGGGTAGGTTCTGGGGTTAAAGAGGATGTTTGTGATGAAATAGCACTCATGCGAACAGTGGCACTTACTGCTTTTAATCTCTTGAACGATTGCTTTTGCCTCGCCTGATTTTAGTAGCTTGCGAATATTGTAATCGTGATCTTTTATGTTTCCAAATTTACGGTTCAAGAGCTCACAAGGGTAAACATCACCTGACTCTGTCAGGACAATGTTGAGTTGCCCGGCGTAGCATGGGAGCATACGCCTATCCTCAAGAAGTGTCCTATAGATAAGGCGCCTCTGCAGGATATCTTGGGCAGATTTGATTCTGGACCCAAGGAAGCGATAACTCTTGGCCAGTTGTTTTTTAAGGTCTTCTTCCATGGTTTTGATTGCCTCATGGTATCTATCTAGATCTATATTTTTTAAATCTTTGGTCTTGAGAATGCCTCTAGCACCTCTTACCATCGAGAGCGTGTGGGTTCGGACGTTTTTCAATCCTTTAACAAAATTAAATATATCGCCGATATGGTTTTGGTTTGCCGTGCAAAAAACGGTGTTGATACCAAGTTCAAAGTTTGAGTATTTCTCCTGAAGCTCGCTCAATGCCTCATATGTGTTCATTACTTTATCAAAGCTTCCGGGAATACCCCGCAAAGCGTCATGTTTGTCGTATAGTCCGTCTAGTGAAAGTTTGGTGACTACTGTGCTATTCGGGCAGCTTCTCAATATTGCCTCGGTTCGATCTCTGATTAGCTGCGTAGCAAGACCGTTTGTAGAGTAGAGGATTATGGATGGCTTGTTGCGTTTATAGAAGATCCTGCTTAGCTCAATGATGTCTTCCCTTAGGTAAGGCTCGCCACCCGAGAAGGCAAGCCATAGAAGTTTCCCAAGGGAGGGAGCCAATTTCTCGACTTCTTGTAGCGATATTTCGGTAGCTTGGTCCGCCTGGGTATCCGGCTCTTGTAAATAAAAGCAAAACGGGCACTTTGCGTTACATCTTTTGGTAACGAAGAATGTGAGCTGGATAGGTCTCCTCTTCCAGAGGATATGTCCTGCGTAGCGTAGCGGTGAGTACATTCAATAAACTCCCTTGCGTTTTTAAAGCCCAGACGTACTTTACAAAACCGGCGCTTGTTCCAGCCCATATTGCTGCAGGATAAAGAGTCGCATAGTAAAGGGATGCCATCAAGGCGAACAATAACCCGCCGGTTTTGTAAAATGCCGCTAACAATCCTCTATTTATCAGTAAGTTGGTAATCAAAGACGTAGCCGCTAATACCAGGAATACCGGATTCCAGAATAAGAGGCTGAGGCTTGCGGCGATCAGGCATATAATATATAGCGCTCCATTGATTTTCAGCTCAATAGAGGCCGTGCCTGAGTCCGCAAGCAAATCCCTATTTCTTATAGAATACATTATCCAGTACATTGATTTTTTCAAGGCGTTACGAAGTGATTTAAGGAGGGAGAAGTTAAACACATGCTGGACGAGTATATCCGCATCCATAACCAGCCTGCAGCCGCTTCTGCGCAGCCGATGGCTAAATTCAACATCCTCCAGTATGGGTAAAAAGTGCTCTTCAAATCCCCCGATTACCTTAAAAAGGCTGGCATATATAGCCATTGCATGAGTTGCAATGTAATCCGGCTCATTGTTCTTGGTCTCAAAGTAGTTTACGAATATAGACTGAAAAGTGCTGAAAAAAGTCCTATCAAACGGTAGCCTGGTATAAGTGCCGCCAATTACTGTTAAAAGTCCGCTATGTTGTGCCATAGATTGATTGACCGCAGATAATGTGTTCTCCTGCAGCAGACAATCCGAGTCAATAAAAAAAAGTATCTCCCCGTTGCTGTTGCCTGCACCGATATTTCGTGCCCGAGCGGCGCCCGAATGTTCGCTCAGCCCTATGACTTTGCAGGGGAATCTCGCCGCTATTTCTAGCGAGTTATCTGTTGAGCAGTCATCAACAACTATTACTTCATAGTTTTCGTATTTTGAAGCGAACACCGCCTCGAGGCACTTTTCCAAAGCCGTGCCTTTATTATGGTTCGGGATAATAACCGATATAGACTTTTCCATTAATAAGCGAGCTCCATCTTGTCCTGTAAAATATCCTGTAAAATCTTACGGTGCAGTGTATTTTGCACCGTGGTTAAATCGAGCTTTGCGATGCTCCTAACGGTATTCTTGATGTTTTTCTACTTGCCAGCCAGCCGGCTAATACGGTCGCGATCAGTACTGCACCAGAGGCGGTTAAAACCGCTTTTGTGGTATGGCAGGCCATCATAGGATTCATGCAGACGCCAAGTCCTAAGTCAGTAGGCATAATGATGACAGCAATTCCCAGCATACCAAGCATAAGCGAAAGGTTTTGCCAGCCGTTTTTGGCGAAGAGAACTAAAAGACCGTTAAAAGCTATTAGTAGCCCAAGAAACACTTCGACGACCGCCATCCAGTGGCATTTCATAGGGGTTGACATACCGTTTTTTAGCTCCATCGCCCCTGGACAAACGTGGGCCAAATTAAACGGCGTCAGCGCAATAATAATGCCGATTGCAATACTTACCCCTCCAACCAAACTCCACACTTTTGAATTCACCATAATTAACCTCGCTTTCTCCCATTGGTTTTCTTTGCCTTTTTCTTTTGAAGTGCCGCCAGATCTGCTAGTGTCCAAGAGCCGAGTATTTTATCTATTGCCTCTCGAACTTCCTTCCACACATCATAGGTGGCACACTCATCTACTCGAGGACATAGCATAGGCGTATCGATACAATCCGATGGGGATACAGATCCCTCGAGTGCCTGTATTAAGTCTAGAATCTTAATTTTGCTTGCGCTTTTTGCAAGAATATATCCACCACTAGGTCCGCGAATACTGATAATAAAACCCGCTGCTTTTAATGCTGGAATTATTTGTTCCAGGTATTTTACTGATATTCCCTGCCTTTGTGCCAAATCTTTTAAAGAGACCGGGCCTTTCTCGCAGTTTAAGGCGATATCAAGCATCGCCCTTGTCCCGTAACGGCTCTTTGTAGTGAGCTTCATTTAGCCATTGCACCCCTAAAAATACGAAAGTGCCCTGATCTATTGTTAAATTACTATCCATGCCTCCTGCAGACGTAATATCATGCACATTTGCCGATAGTTTTTGCTGGGGCAGTAAAAGCCTCAGTTTATTTTGATTTCTATTACTATGTTATTACTATGACTATGCCTTGGCCGATAACAGGTAGGCAGTATGTGGAATACGCCAAGAATTCCTAGTATTACTATATGTTATATAGTATTAATGGTCAAGCCCTTTGGCATATATTAGGGATATTGGTTTAAATGGTTGCCCATATCTCAATTTATGCGGTAGTTTAAATAATTTTGCCTAAGTACAGCCATGAGGATGCCTCTGCATGTTATAATACTTGCAGTAATTTACTTACCCATGGGGGTATGATATTTTAACATTATTAACGATTTTTAGGAGGTCATTAAATTGTTCAGTTTAAAGAGGGTGCTTACATTTGGCATGGTCGCAGTATCTATTTTGCTGGCGGTAGGATGTTCTTCGGGTCAGGTAGCTACCCAGGGCCAAACTGATACGCAGTCGGGGTATATTCAATCACAGCCGATGCAGTCTCAGGCAAGTTATCAAAACGTTAATGCAGCTCAGGCAAAACAGCTAATAGACAGCGACAAGACCCTTCAGATCATCGATGTCAGAGAACCGTACGAATACGCCAGCGGGCATATTCCGGGTGCAAAGCTCATACCGGTAGGCGAGTTCACGTCACGGATGGGTGAGATCGATAAATCAAGGCCTGTTTTAGTCTATTGCGGCGTTGGTTCTAGAAGTGTAGGCCCGTCAGAAGTTTTGGCGCAAGCTGGATATAAAGTATATAACCTTACAAATGGCATAAGCGAGTGGACTTACGAGATTGAGAAATAAGTAAGAAGTCTTGAAGTGCCAATGTTCCAGGGTGCCAAAGCCTAATACATAAAAGGCATTGGCACTTTGGCACATCAAGACTTCGGTGCGGCACCCACGCTTCTTGCCTTCATTGATTTACCCGGCGAGTTTCTCCTCCTGTTCTTGTAGCCGTCTTAAGACATCGATTACAGGTTCGAAATCAGGCGCTTCTTCGTCTGCGTAAACATGCTCGTAAGAAATAACGCCTGCCGAGTCAACAACATAGACCACTCTTTTTTCACGCTGTTTTTCCTCACTCCAGGCATCGTAAAGCCTTCCGACGTTTCCAAACCAATCGGAAAGCAAAGGAAAGTCTATCCCAAGTTGTTCGGCAAAAGCCTTGTGCGACCACTCGCTGTCTGCACTTATACCCACGACCTGGGCGTTGAGCTGGTGTATGTCAGGAAGCATCTCCCGCACACGCAGCAGCTCGCTTGTTCAGACAGGAGAGAAATCATGAGTGTAAAATAGTAGAACTACGTTAGTTCCACGCAGGTCTGCAAAGCGGAATTGCTCGCCATTTTGATCTGGCAGCACAAAATCCGGGGCTAATTCGCCAATTTTAAGAGCCATATTTCATCCTCCGTTTCATAGAGTTAAGTGAAATATTCCCGCAAGAGGCAATCAGCTATCAAAGTATTGCAAAACTCAAATGCCCCGTAAAAGCCGCTGGGGCGAAGAAAAATACCATGAGCTTTAGCTCATGGTATTTTAATAAAATCGAGAACCAAAACCGAGAACCAAAAACTGGAGGCTATTATTGACTTATCTTCCCAAGATCAAGAAGGGCTTTTTGCAAGACTTGCTTGCCCTTATCGGTCATACCGACGAGCGGAAGCCTTACTGGACCGGCAGGAAGCCCCATCCAGGCCAAAGCCTGTTTTACAGGAACTGGATTTGGCTCGACAAAGAGGGCATTTACAAGCTCGATGGTTTTATAGTGTATATTTCGGGCTGCGTCGATATCGCCTGCACCAACCAACCTCACCATCTGGTCAACCTCTTTGCCAATCACGTGGCCGACAGCCGCTACCGCACCGTGCCCACCCAGGCATAACAGCGAAAAGGTAAGAGCATCTTCACCTGCATATACGTGGAAATTTTTTGCATGCGTGCCTTTGATGATCTTCATAGTCTGTGTTATGTCACCGGCGGCATCTTTTACCCCGACAATGCTATCGATATCTGATAGCTTGATTATCGTATCCGGCTCGATATTTCTTCCGGTTCGTCCGGGTATATTATAGACGATAATCGGCAAATCAACCGCTTTTGCAATTTCCTCAAAATGTTTTAGTATTCCGTCCTGGCTCGGTTTATTATAGTAGGGTCCAACCTGTAAAGTGCCCTGAACACCCATATCGGCGGCTGCTTTTGTCATATAAATTGCTTCGGCGGTTGAGTTAGACCCAGTACCGGCTATGACCGGTACTCTGCCGCCGACTGCGTCAACAGTTATTTTTATTACATCCAAGTGTTCTTCGTGTGATAGGGTGGGGGATTCGCCGGTAGTGCCGCATGGTATGATTGCAGCAGCAGCCTGCTCGTCAATCAAGTAGTCTATAAGTATGCGAAGACCTGCTTCATCAACTTTAAAATCATCGGTAAAAGGTGTGATAACGGGAATTAAGCATCCCCTCAGATCCCATTGCTTCTGGCTCATCTTAACTCCTCCTCGCTGCGTATGTCTTTCAATTTTACCCTTTAAGTGGGTAAATGCGTCAAGCAATATCGGATTTTTATGTAAAAAAACGGTTAAAAAGAATAATTCTTGGTTGGTGAAGCAGGGATCATGTGAAGATAAGGATAAAGATAAAGATAAAGTGCTTTTCTATTATGGGTGCAGGATAAGCCTAAAGGCTGGAGATTAGTATGCGGAGATACTATCCGGTATCCGGAGAGCTTAGCTATCGCTATTTCTGAGGAAGGTTTCAATTTCCTCAATGCCTCGCTCTGCCTGGACTTTTATGAATGCATCTCGAAGTAGCTGCTGCATCCTGGCATGGTTGTCGGCAAGCTCGTTTAACAGGGTTCGTATACGTTCTAATTTCTCGTGTTGGGAATCGGCCCAGTTATCTGAATCAAGCATAATCTAATATTACCATATTATGGAATATCATGCAAAGCTAGGGGATTTCTAGTTATGCCAGCTTGGATTAGTGGTTAATAACTGCCCGAGCAGTGATTATAAATATCGCTAAGAAGGCCGATACTTAGTTATAATGTGGCTAAGTTGCCGCAAGACAGAATAATCAGCATATATCCGATTAGGAGAACCATGGAAACGGGAGAGATAAGCCTATCGGGAGGCAAAGGGTTAGTCTTTGTAAAGGCGTTATCAAGCTTTGGCGATGGTCAAATATCGCTTAAGGCAGGCGATATAATCCAGGCCAGGGTTGTTGCGGTTTCTCAGGACAGCACTATCCTAAATATTGGAGGTGCCCGGATATCGGCTTCGACAAATGTATCTCTGAACCCGGGAGAGCAGGTCTCGTTTCGGATAGTCGAGGTAAACCCGGAGAGAATCGTACTTAAACATTTAACAGACCAGGGGCTAGTTCAGGCTATACCCAGACATACAAAGGATGAGTTAATCAAGTATCTATTGAGCCGGATAGGCATAAAAGCGGACGACTTTCAAAATCTGGTTAGTATTCTCAAGGAAACGAAAATCAGCATCGGAAAAGAGTTTGCAGAGCTTAAAAGCCTCATCGCCTCTTTAGCCAGTAATGCAAGTTCCAGTGGAGAGATAGACTTAAGCGGCTTACTAAATGAAATAGATGGGCTTACTGCCAGGCTTGAGGATAAGCAGGCAATCGTAACCGCCTTAAAGGCATTCGCCGAGGCGATAAGTCATGAAGCGAGGCTGCTTGAGTATCTCGAAGGTTCTGGGCCTAATGTCGGGTCTAATATAAAAAATATCAAGGCTGGGCTTCTGCAATCGCATGCACTGCTGCAGGGTCATGAACAGTTTGCATCCGATGGCTCACTCTCTGCTATGAAAGCCGCAGTAGAGAAGCTACTTGATTTACTTAGTTCAACGACGGTTTTAAATTTACCCAATGAATCACAGGCGAGGAATTTCATTTACTTACCCTTGCCTGTAAGGTTGGGAGATGAGGTAAGAACGGCAGATATCAGAATCTACGCAGACAGGCCAGGCGGGAAAAAGAGGTTGGGCCGCTCGTCGTATAGCGTTGCCTTTGCGCTTGACATGCCATCTTTAGGCAAGACGCGGGCATGGCTTGAGGTAATTGAGAGAAGTATCAGTTTCTCGATTACAACCGAAAACGTGTTGGGAATAAAAGAAGCCAAAGACCTTTTCAAAGATCTGAAGTGCTCTTTTGAAGATATGGGGTACAAGGTCGGCCGCTTTAAAGCGGCCGAGATAAAAAAAGACACGCCGAGTAGCTTGATTGAAGAGAAAGTAGGCTTAAAGTTAGAAGGAATAGATCTCAGGGCTTAGGTATGGAAAAGGACTCAAAAGATATCAAAAAGAAAAAAGCAGCCGCACTCGCGTACGACCCAGCAAAGGATAGTGTGCCAAGACTTGTCGCAAAAGGCTCGGGATATGTTGCCACACGCATAATCGACCTTGCGAAAGAAAAGGGGATTGACCTTTATGAAGACCCCGCGCTTGTTGAGGCGTTAAGTGTTGTTGATTTGGGCAGGCAAATACCTGAGGAGCTATATAGTGTAGTTGCTGAAGTGCTTGCGTTTATATACACTCTAGACGGTCGCGTATCAAAGATTAATCGTTCTTGAGCCTCTCTGAATAACCTTTTTTCTTATCTCATCCAAGCGCAAAAGGCCAGGGTGAGCCCCGATTTGGCTCACCACCGAAGCAGAGTTGATGGCAGCCATATACATGGCGGTTTTTATATCGTAGCCCATAATAAGGGAGGCAACAAATGTAGACCCGTAAGCATCGCCGGCTCCGGTAGCATCGGCGACTTCTGTTTTGATCGCTTCCTGATAGTAGACTTCGCCGCCGTCGGTTGCATAGCTTCCGTCTTTTCCGCAGGTAACCACAACTATGTCTGGCCCAAGTTTTGCGAGCTCGACAGCAAGCTGCCGATCTTCTTTGATCTTTATATCCGGGCTTTTTGATCTCAGTAGTAGAGTGGCCTCTGTCCGGTTGACTATAAACACATCGAGTTTTTCAAGTATAGGGGCCATATACTCGTAGCCCCGTTCGATCTGGCCTATACCGGCGTTGTTAGCTATCTTTATCGATTTACTGTATGCAAAATCGACTATCTGCTTAGGCAGTTTAGGTTTTTGCCTGGTAACTGGCCCCAGATAAATCCAGGAAGTTTCAGCTATTTTATTCCAATCGCGGATTGTAAGGTCACGATTTGCCCCTGAATAAAAGAGGATGGTTCTGTCACCTACTCCTTCAGGTATGAGAACAAGCCCAATGCCTGTCTTAAGCCTATCATCTACCCAAATAAATTCGGTATCTGCTCCTTCACGCACAAGCTCCAGGATTATTTGTTCACCAAACTCATCGTTTCCCACGTTCATGTAAGGGGCAACTTTAAGTCCAAGGCGGGCAAATGCCGTGGCAGCGTTGCATGCGCCGCCTCCGCTGCTTGTGTGTGCAGTCTCAATGGAGATTTTTGCGCCTAAATAGAATGCGAGCAGTTTCCCCTCAATGCTCGCAGGGTCGGGGATGATTATTCCTCGGTTTGTTATAAAAAAGATATCCCTGCTTGCGCTTCCTATGGTTATGACATCGAACATAAAATATGCTCCTACAGAGATAAAAATTGAAAATTAAAAAAGCAAATTGAAGATTGAAATGTAGCGCAGAATAAATGCAAGCATGGCTTTATCCTTGCCCATTGGCGGTCTAAAAAATCTTGCCTATACATAAAAGCTAAAGGGCCATACTGCACTTCAATCTAACGCTTTCAATTTTCAATTAGTAATAGTATATACTATCGGCTGGCAAATAGCCGGTTTAAAGCTTATTTTGGCCGACCCGGAAGGTCCTCCAGGATAGCCTTAAACTCGTGAGGCGTATCTACCGGGGGCAGACACATCCTGCCGATACAGGGATACATGGTCGGGTGACGGTCTGGTGGAAAACCGCTTTTCTCCAGAATCTCGTAATCCCTTATCGGTTCAAGCAGTTTGATCTCTTTGCCCGGGACGTATTGCCTCCAAGCTTCCTTTAAAAGTGCACGGGTACCGGCCTCGTCTTTGGTTCCGACTATTGTAAGGATAACGGGTTGGGTTAATATCTCATCGACAGCGAGCCCATAGTAAGATAGCTCAGGAGATGGAGATAATGGGCCGATCTCAATGTTTGCAAGAATCTGCTCAGCCATCTTTTCGTATCTGTTCTCACCGTTGACGTATGCCAATCGGTATAGTTGACGGGCCATCATTGAGTTTTCATAAAGCGGTTTGTTCTTTATAAATAGAGCGCCTAAATCGGGCTCGCCGCTTTGTCCTCTATCGTAGAAGGTGCCATCTGAGGCCAGGAACCATTTTTCGCAGATGGCTGCAATATTTTTTGCAATATCGAGATAATACCAATCTCCGGTTACATTATAGGTATCGATCAGGCAACCGAGCATATTTGCCTGATCTGAGAGCCATCCGAGATAGTGCGGCTCCACATCAAAATAATGTGCCATACCTTTGTCTTTTGAATAACATTTCTTGATCAAAAACTCAATTGTCTTTTTCGCAAAGTCAAGATAATCTGCCTTTCCAAGAATTTTATAAGCTTCTATGTATGCTGAAACCATGAGGGCATTCGCATCAACGTAAATAATGGGGTCGATGTAGGGTATTTTGCTTTTTAATCTCTCCTCAGCAGTAGTTAATTTGTAGAATTGCTCGTCCGCATCCTGACTTCCAAAAAAGCCCCCGTTTTGCTTATCTGCAAAAAAGCTATCTACAAACTCAAGCGTTTTTTCTGCGATATCTCGATATCTTATAAAGTCAGAGACCTGATAGCCATGCAGGTAACTTATGATGAGCTCAGCATTGTTTGCAAGCAACTTTTCATAATGGGGACTACTCCAGTCGCGCTCAGTAGAATAGCGGAAGAATCCACCCCATACTTTATCGAAAAGCCCGCCCTCGGCCATATGGTCAAGCGTGATGATAGCCATTTCAAGAAGGGTGGAATTATTCTCGAGAAAGGCCCGTCGCAGCAATAGTTCGATAGCCGGTGGGTTAGGGAATTTTGGAGCGTTGCCAAATCCACCGTATTTTGAATCGAAAGACCGGTGCAAGTTGCCTATAATATCATTAACAATACGGCGGTTAACCTCATAATGTACTATGGTCTGCCTTGATTGGAGTGCGGTGATTTGTTCACGTCTTGCCGCTGATTCCTTCTGTAGCTGGTCATAGTGGTTAGAATAATACTCGGCAGTTCTCTCAAGAAGTCTTCTTAACTGGCCCGGCGGGATATAGGTACCACCGGTTATTAACTCACCCATGTCAGTGAGGATTGCGGTGGTTGGCCAGCCGCCAAGCAGGTACCGGCTTTGTATATCCGGCCGCTGATCTGCTTCCACCCTTATAGGGATGTACGCATCGTTGATAAGTCGGATTATTCTTTCGTCGGAGTAAGAGGTTTCATCCATGATATGGCACCAATGGCACCAGACTGCTGATATTGCAAGAAGTACGGGCTTCTTTTGTTCTTTAGCCTGCTCAAAGGCTTCAACTGACCACTCGCGCCATTTTATGTCGCTGGCTCTATTTGGGTTTGGGGAAAACCGAAACTTTGGCAACTGACCCCTAGATTGAGGCTTTGGCAATTGCATATTCTGCTCCAATCATCATGATGATACTTTCTCATACCCCGTTGGCCGCGCGTTAAATCGTTCAAACAGCCTCAGGCCTTTTAAAGTGCTGAAGTCTAAAAGTAGCGAAGTTTAAAAAGCCGAAGTTGATGCTAAATAATAATTCCTTTCCCGTTAGAGCTATGTGGGGTGAAATTCTGTTGTTTATCCTCACGTTACTCTCTGACCCTGGTACATTCGCGTCTTTGCATCTCGGATTTTCTTACGCTGCAGCCTGCCGTTTCTGTATACTGGGCGGCTTAACGCAGGTGGGAAGACCTTCGTAGATTGTCGGATATTTTGGTCTGAAGCCGAGCTGCTCTTTAGCTTTGTTATTGTCTGCTGCAAAGCTTGATGTACTAAAAGTGAGGACATCGTTAGTTATGAGAGGAGCCGTTTTGGTTATTTCTGCCCATAAGGTGTCAAGAGACGCAAACATTCTGTAGAGCCACATTGGGGCAAATCCAGGTCTCGGTACATCCAGAAGGTCCGCCAGTTCAAAGACGAACTCTTTGAACTCAACCGGCCTATCATCGGCGATATTATATATTTGTCCGGCCGCCTCCTCGTTTTCTAATACCAGGTTCATACCTTGAATCACGTCATCGATGTGAACTGTGCTCATTATGTAGTCGCCTTTTCCCGGTATGCGGTATAGGCCGCGCTTCATGAATGTTTTTAATGTTTTAATAAACCTTATGTCTGGCCCATAGACGGTACCAAGGCGAAGAATTGTAACAGGGAGCTGTTCATGTTTGCTTAAAACAAGCAGGTGCTGTTCCGCTAGCTTTTTATAAAGCGCGTGATAGGATGTTGGCTCGATAATTGCATCTTCTGGGCTTAGTGGCTTTTCTGGCCTGGTGTGCGGACCCAGGACTAGAGGGGTACTGGGGAAGACAAACCTCTTAACTCCCTTGTCGATACACTCGTTGGCTATGTTAATCGTACCCCCATAGTTAATCTCACGGAGCGTTTCTTCTGGTCTGGTGACAAAAAGGGCTGCGGCTAGGTGATACGCTACGTCGATATTTAAAGCGGCACCGCTAAGGGTAGCAGGGTCGGTGATATCGGCCATAAATATTTCAAGTCCGGGTTGTCTTATTCTGTTTGCTTCTTCTGGGGTTTTGACCAGAGCCCTAACTTTATGGCCTTGCTTGATAAAAGAAGGTACTAGTTGGGAGCCGATATCGCCACCAGCACCAGTTACGAGTATTTTCATGACATCTCCGTACTGATAATCATAATCGCTTGCCCGCACATTTGATTGGCAATTTCTATCCTTAAGTTAATACCCAAAAACATTTTTATCTACTTTGATGTAGAGCGCTTTTCAAATACAGAAGCTACAAAAAGCTACAAAAAAGCTACAAAGAGCTACAAAAGCAGAGTATAGTGTTTCTGTGTAATATTGCAGCTAGAATATAGGATTATTAGATTAAAAAATGCTTTTATGCAATTTTAGATGTTGATGGATAGCTAAGCTGCATCAGGCAGGTTGAAAGTTTCGTCAAACTCTTGTTTTTTCTTGCGTAAAGCAAGGTAGACGGCAGTAGCCCAGGAGACTACGATGACCGCGATATGCAGGAGAAGCCATTTGTAGGATATAAAGATCGTGCCTCCTCTTGCTGTTAATTCTGTATACATGGAGCCGCGAAGGAATATTGCGTATGAGATGGCCGGCGGCAGATTTAGGATGCCTTGAAGAACCATTACAAAGGCCGAAAGGCTTCTTGCAACATCGCGACCTTTTATATCGTTGTCAAATGCCAGCAATGTAAAAATAAAAAGAAGGGCAGCTAAAAACGCTGAGTATTTCGACCAAAGCCAAACTTCTTCAAGTATCACGTTATGGAATATATAGATAGGTGAGCTCGGGTAATAGAGAAGTGAAACTACTGTGCCAATGATCGCACTAAGCAGGATCAGAAAAGGCATCTAGCCTACCAACTCCTTAAAACGGACTTATTTTGGTTTATTATGTATTTTCGGCAAAATCAGGACGCTAGTTTAGGGAAAAAGTGGTAACCTAACCTTATGGGAACAAAACGAAGGCGCATGGGGGCTATATTTTTACTGGCAGTGGCACTTATCGGGGGCCGGCTGTTTCTGAACCACAAGAAAAGCACAATAAGGCTCGCACGCTTTCATGGTCACCGCATCTGGGATTTTATTCATAGTTATGTTTATCTGAAATGGACCTCTAAATATGTAGGCTTGGTTAAGTATGTGCTTGAACGACCCTATATTCTTCCTGGTCAGCTCTACCGGCGTGCGGGGAACAGGCTTATGCAAACGCACCATTCCAAGGTAATCACGGACGACACTGCCAAGCGCATTATCGATATCAATTCGCCGATTGAGGTAAGAAATTCGGAACAGGTTCTGCCTTTTGAGAAGGCGAGAGATATTATCCTGAAAAATTCAGACCATATTGTGGTTACTGATTGCGCTTGCAGGCAAGTCTCAGAAAATCCGTGTCATCCGATAGACGTATGTTTTTATTTGGGTGAACCTTTTGCTGATTTTCTCATTGAACACAAGAAACATAACGCCCGTAGGGTGGGGGTGGAAGAAGCCCTTGAGCTACTTAAGCAGGAGCGCGACAGAGGTCGCGTACACACGGCATGGTTTAAGGATGCCCTGGGGAATAGGCTGTACGCTATTTGCAATTGCTGCTCATGCTGCTGCATGGGATTTCGGGCTTTATCGCATGGTTTTGAAATAATTGCCTCATCTGGGTATATCGCCTGGGTTGACCATGATAAATGCACGCTATGCGGTGAGTGTGAAAATGTCTGCCATTTTGGCGCAATCACAGTTGGCGATTTGGTCGAGATAAATACAGAAAAATGCAAAGGCTGTGGCGTTTGCGCCACAACTTGTCCGACCGAGTCGATCTCGCTTCAGGAGGATGCTACGAAAACGAAACCGCTGATTTTACCATAGGCTTTAGACGGCTCGTATGCGCATGTTTAGATCCAAACCTTATCTTCCTGCCTAGGGAGAAAAAGAAATGGGTTGTAGCTCTCTGAGGCTACAACCGTTTTTTCTTAAAGGCTAGATTTGCAAGCGCATACTTTTTTATAATACCGACGGGGTTTCTGCCGGTCATGGATTTACCCGGTGCCTGTCACCCGGTTTGCAAGCGTCTCGTTTGGGGTATGCACAAGAAAAACGGGGAGCAATGTCAAAAAAGAAACTACGGGATGAGAAGCTTCAACTCAGTACTGAAAATATAATCGAGATCTTGCCTGTTGCTATTATCGTACAGGACAAAGATGGTTTATTTGCTTATGCTAATAAAGCAGCAGAAAGACTACTTGGCGTCCCTTGCGATCAAATCATCGGTCGAAGCTATTTGAATCCACCATGGAAAGCTACAACTCTAGATGGCAAGCCTTTATCAAGAGATGACCATCCTTTTGCACGTGTTATAAAAGAAAGAAAGCCTGTATATGATATTAGGCAGGTTATTGAGAAACCGGATGGCAGCCGCATAATTGTATCGATTAATGCTTCTCCATGTTTTATAAATGGCGGACCTATATCAGGTGTGGTTTTAACAATCAGTGACATTACCGAATATGGTGAATCAGAGCAACGATTAAAAGAAGAGCGCGATTATGCGGAGAGCATAATCCAGACTATCCGAGAACCTCTTTTAGTCTTAGATGCCGACTTAAGGGTTGTTACGGCAAATCAGTCGTTTTATAAAACATTTAAGGTTACCGAGGAAGAGACAAAAGGCCGCCTTATCTACGAACTTGGCAACAGACAATGGGATATTCCTAAATTAAAGGAGCTGCTTGAGTCCATCATTTCTCGAAATACCCAGTTTAGCGATTTTGAGGTCGCCCACGATTTTTCAACAATAGGCCCAAGAATCATGTTACTCAACGCAAGGCAGATAAAAAGAGAGAACCGCCCGTCTTTGATTCTTCTCGCTATTGAGGATATCACTGAGAGTAGGCAGGCAAAGTTCAGCGATGCCCTTAACCGTATCGATATGATTATACACTCGATACTATATATCGACGAAAGGATGCAGAGGGCTATTGCTCAATCCACAGAGGTTTTAGGATGCGACCAGGCACACGTGTACCTGAGAGAGGATAAATACTGGGTATTAAGATATGCGCATGGGCTGCCACAAGAGCTAATCGGGACTCGATATACCGATGAGCAAGTCCCAATTACTACACTTGCCGCCCAGGCCAAAAAACCGGTGATAATAAGCGATGCTTACACGGATGAACGCGTTGACCGCGCACTTATGGAAGCACACGGCATAAGGGCGTTTATAGCTGCACCTTTGATAATTCAAGACAATGTTATCGGCATGTTGGGTTTTGTATTCCAAAAAGGGCCGACTATTTTAAATTCGACGCATATAAATTTCATCGCAAGGCTGGCAGCGTCGGTTTCGCTTGCTCTGGAAAACGCCCGTCTTTACAGAGAACAGCATAGGATAGCAGATACGCTACAGAAATCGCTTCTTGTGATGCCGGAGCATGTAGCCGGTGTTGATTTTGGTTACACTTATCACTCGGCAACAGAGGCTGCTCAGGTCGGTGGAGATTTTTACGATATTTTTGAACTGGAACATGGAAGGGTTGGCGTAGTGATAGGTGACATTGCCGGTAAAGGTGTAGAGGCTGCGGTGCTCACATCGGTGGTTAAGAATGCCATTAAGGCATATGCCTTTGAAAACAGCTCACCCGCTGCGGTTCTATCAAAAACCAATGAACTAATTATGAGGGTATTCTCACCCGGTTATTTTGTGACTGTTTTTCTTGGCATTCTTAATTTATCAAATCATGTTCTGATTTATTGTAGTGCAGGGCACCCTGCAGCTATAGTTAAAAGAGCAGAAAACGGCACGGATGTGCTGGCTGAGCACTCGCCAGTTATAGGGGCATTTGCAGGAATGAAATATACCGACAGCGCTACAAAATTAGCGAGGCACGACATTTTGTTCTTGTACACTGATGGCTTGATTGAGGCACGACGTGACCATGAACTATTTACAGAGAAACGGCTTATTGATTTCATTGGTGGGTTGAGGGATGTATCGGCTAGGGAGTTACCTGATATTGTATTTAGGGCAGTGATGGATTTCACCGGAGGCAGGCTTACCGACGATGTTGCGATTTTAGCAGTAGGTATATGAAAGATGGCCTTATTAGCTTTATGTTTGGGATAGGTTGCAAGGCTGCACATAAGTTCTATGGGAACTTATATAACGGTTAATATAAGGTACATTTAAGCGATAAGACTGATACAATCACTAGCAGAGTTAGCATAAATAATATATTATCTAGAGTCTTAATATGCCCTGTCGATGGCGAACATGCGATAGGTAAAGTAGTTGCTAGAAGAGCTTGGATTACCGGATATGGACTAACTTATCCGGTAATTATTAAGCCGCTTTCTTTTCGGACAGCGATTTTACTTCGTCCATTAATTTCTTCAGCAGGTCCATTACCTGATCGAGCTTTTTGTTTGCCTCATCCAACCTATCTTCAATAGCAGGATGCCGATGTGCTTCATGTTCTTCTCTATACTCTTCATGATGCATCATATATCTCACCCCCTGTTGTTTCCTATACCCACGTCCGTACTATTTGAATGGTTCTATCTGGTTTATTCATTAACCTGTCAAAGTCGATAACTTCTTGAAGTTGAATGCCAAAATTGGCCATACAACCCATATCTTTGCTCCAGCATGACTCCTATAAGCCAAGTTTTTTTATGGGCGTATTTTTTCTTAGGCAGACTTTGCGCAGACTAATGGTAGCCTCACCACTGGCCCTGAATCGCTGCCGCCGTTTAAACCACCTCTGTTTCTGGTGCTGCCTTCTTTTTATACTTAAGCCTTACTTTTCTGGAGATACTTATCTTTTTGATGCCAAGCTTAGCCCATTTTGCTATCGAAAGCTAAAAACCCTTGTTGAAATTACAGGCTGGCAGTATGTGGCCTGTTAAACTTCTATGAAAATAGTGGAATTGGGTAAATTTTAAAAAACTATATGAATGGGACAGGTTTATTTTGGAGCAAGAACAGTTAAAAGAAGAGCTTTACAAGATAATAGAGGTCGTTGCTGAAGGGATTGTTATATTAGACAGAGAAGGGACCGTTGTTTTTGCCAACCCTAAGGCACAGGATTTACTTGGGATTGGTCTTGCCGACCTTCTCGGTAGGGAGTTCCCAAATCGTATCTGGCGCATCATGACATTTAAAGGCAAACCATTTCCAGAAGAGGAGCGACCTTTCCGCCGGGTCATCAGCACTGGCAGGGCCATCTACGGGGTCGAGTACGTATTTGAAAAGCCGGATGGTGCGCAAGCAATAGTTTCAGTAAATGCGACGCCTTTTATCGATAAGCAGGGGAAAGTAGAATCGGTAGTATTATCGCTTATCGATATTACGGGTCTCAAGCTGGCAGTAGACGAGGTTAGGGAATCAAGGAAGAAAGTGCTTGATATTCTAGAGAGCATAAGCGATGGGTTTTTTGCTTTAGATAATGATTGGCGGTTTACATATGTAAACCATAATGCAGAATTGCTACTTGGGAAAAGAAAGGAAGAGCTTCTATATCGGAATATCTGGGAAGTGTTTCCGGAAGCGGTTGGCACTAAATTTTACAACGAGTTTAAAAAATCAAAAGAAGAGATGACCCCTGCATCTTTTGAAGAGTTCTATTCTCCACTAAACAAATGGTTCGAAGTGCATGTCTATCCCTATAAATATGGTCTTTCAGGCTACTTTTCTGATATCTCCAAGCGCAAGGATACAGAGAGGGGTCTTAAAGAGAGCGAGGAGCGGTTTCGCAAAATATTCGAAGAAGGTCCGCTCGGCATAGCTCTAAACACTTTGGATTACAAGTTTATTAAAGTTAATGCCAGGCTATGCCAGATGCTTGGATATACTGAGCAAGAACTTCAAAACATGACTTTTATCGATATTACCTATCCTGAAGACGTTGATAAAGATGTGAACCTTGCCAAGAAGCTAATCGCGGGCGAGATACCATATTTTCAAATCGAGAAGCGATACGTAAGGAAAAATGGGGAGGTTTTCTGGATTCTTCTAACAGCTTCTATTATCAGGGACGAGAGGGGAAACCCGCTTTATGGGCTTGGTATGATTGAAGACATCAGCGAGCGCAAAAAAGTAGAGGAGGAATTACAATTCAAATCTATGCTTCTTGATAGCGTTATAGACTCGGTGTTTGTTCTTACTCCAGATGGGAGAATGATCTATGTCAATGAAGCAGCTTACAAAGACAGAGGTTATACGAAGGAAGAGCTGCTCTCGCTTCCTCTTGATAAAATTGATGCTCCTGAGTACGTAAAATTGGAGAAACCAAGAATTGATAAATTACTGCAAACCGGAAGTGCCATATTTGAAGCTGCCCATCTTAAGAAGGATGGTTCGATTATGCCTGTAGAGATTCACGCGCAGGTCATCGAGCACAAAGGTGAAAAGGTAATTGTAAGCGTTGCTCGGGATATTTCAGTACGCAGGGCAGCGGAAGAAAGACTTAAAGAAAGCGAACAAAAATTGCGAGGCATCACATCAGTATTAGGCGAGGGCGTTTATGTGTTGGATGAAAACGGGTGCCTTACTTTTATGAATCCGGAAGCAGAGCGAATTTTAGGCTGGTCCGAGAAAGAACTTCTCGGCAAGAACATACACGAAGTAATCCATCATCATGGATTGGCTGGCACGCGTATTCCAGTTGAAGAGTGCCCTGTTCTTAGGGTTACGAGAGAGGGTAGAGCTTATCGTACGGAAGAAGATGTTTTTACTCGCAAGGACGGAACGACGATTCCGGTCGCTTATGTATCTACTCCCATTGTAAAAAAAAGGAAAATTGTTGGAGCTGTTACTGCATTTCAGGACATAACGCAGCGCAAAAGAGCAAGAGAGTTAAGTGAGGCCTTAAATAATATTAATGCGGCAATGACTTCAACGCTTGATCCCCATAAGATCATGCAAAGGATTGTCGTTGAGGCCGCTGAGGCCATTGGCTCTGAAACTGCCGGAATAATGCTGCGCGAAGGTGAATACTGGGTATCAAGATATGCCTATAAATTTCCACCCGAAAAAACCGGAGCTCGCTTTACCGCTAGAGAGGTTCCGCATGTTGTTTTAGCGGCCAAAACTAGAAGGCCAGTGGTTATAAATGATGCATATAACGACCCAAGGGTAAATCCTGATATCCAGCGAAGGTATGGAATTCGCTCAGTTCTGGTAATCCCTTTGATAGTTAGGGAGAATGTTATTGGTGCTATATTATTCAACTATCACTCAAGGGTCACCGAATTTACCGATGAAGCGGTTGATTTTGCTAGTAAACTTGCAGCGTCTGTCTCACTTGCCCTTGAAAATGCCCACCTTTATGAAGTTGAGCGAAACATTGCAGATACTTTGCAGGAAGCGCTTCTTGTTATGCCGGCTCAAGTAGAAGGGATAAGGTTTGGTCATCTCTACCGTTCGGCAACTGAAGCTACAAGAGTAGGCGGCGATTTCTTCGATATCTTTGAGGTGGAGCACGGAAAAGTAGGCATAGTAATTGGTGATGTATCCGGTAAAGGCCTAGGAGCTGCAACATTGACTTCCCTAGTAAAAAATACCATTAAGGCACATGCCTTTGAGGACGGTACGCCTGCGCTTATTATGGCAAAGACGAATGACTTGGTGTCTAAATTTAGCCCACCGGCAGATTTTGCTACTGTCTTTTTTGGTGTTCTTGATACAGATACCGGAAATTTTGTCTACTGCTCGGCTGGGCATCCTCCTGCGATCATTAAAAGGGCAACCTCTAGCGCAGAATTACTGTTAAAGCACTCTCCTATTATAGGGGCGTTTCCAGGACTCCATTATAGAAGCGGCAAGGCAAGTATAAGTGAGGGCGATATGCTGGTCCTTTATACCGATGGTGTCATTGAGGCAAGAAGCAATGCCTCGTTCTTTGGTGAGGAACGGTTAGTAAATTTCGTAGGGCAACTCAAAAAAGTAACACCAGAAGAAATGCCAGGGGTTATTTTTAACGAGGTTATGAAATTTACCGGCGGCGTTTTATCGGATGATATAGCTATCCTTGTAGTTTCTTTGGGCTCAAAGCCAAACCAAAAATAAACCAGTAAGACTGAGGTGTTTCTTATTGGCTCGGGATCCAAAGGAGTATAACAGAACAGAAGAGACGATCAAGGCTGAAGAAAAGAAGTTACGCAGTATCACTTCGGCATTAGGTGAAGGAGTTTTCGAGGTTAATGCGCATGGGCAACTTACCTTCATGAATCCCGAAGCAGAGCATCTCCTGGGCTGGACCGAGGCAGAGCTATTCGGTAAAGACATACATGGAATAATCCATTGCCTAAAGCCAGATGGCACTCGGCTTCCTCCTGAAAGATGTCCTATACTTAAAGTTATTAAAGAGGGAACACCTGTCCGCATAGAAGACGATGTCTTTATCCGCAAAGATGGAAGTGCGCTTCCTGTGGCTTATATAGCAACCCCGATTATAGAGGACGGAAAGGTTACTGCGTCAGTTGTAGCTTTCCAAGACATCACCGAACGAAAGCAAGCGGAAGAAAAAATTCTTCGTCTGAATCGGCTCTATTCAGTGTTAAGCAAAATCAATCAAGCTATTGTTCGTACTCGCGATCCGCAGGAGCTTTACAAGCAGGCTTGTCGAATTGCCGTTGAGTATGGATTATTTAAAATGGCATGGGTCGGAATTGTAGACCCGAACACCCTTTTTGTAAAACCTGTTGCCTGGTACGGATATGATGGGGAATATCTTGATAAAATCAAGATATCCATACGCGCTGACATCCCTGAAGGGCGTGGGCCAACGGGAAGCGCTCTTCGGGAAGGAAGGTATTTTATAAACAACGATACCGAGCATAACCCTGCCATGTTGCCCTGGCGCGATGAGATGTTAAAACGTGGCTATAAATCATCTGCTTCCTTTCCGTTGATAGTCAGAGGGCGTGTTGTGGGAGCTATATCTTTATATGCCGGTGAGGTTAACTTCTTTACTGAAGAAGAGGTGCGTTTGCTTGAATCACTTGCAAATGACTTATCCTTTGCAATTGAAGCTGCTGAACAGGCAAAGCAGCGTAGGCAGGCGATTGAGGAACTGAGGAGGAGCGAAGCCAGGCTTGCTGAGGCTCAACGTGTCGCCCATATGGGGAGCTGGGAATGGGATATACGAACGAACAAGTTGACCTGGTCTGATGAGATTTACCGCATTTTTGGCTTGACGCCTGAGGAATTTGGTGCAACATACGATGACTTTCTTAAATTGGTTCATCCAGAAGACCGGGAATTTGTTAAGAAGGCGGTTAATGAAGCTCTTTTCGAGCACAAGCCGTATAGTATTGATCACCGTGTTATTCTGCCTGATGGTACCGAGCGCGTGGTTCATGAACAGGCTGAAGTCGTCCTTGATGAGGCCGGCAAGCCTCTTCGGATGATTGGAACGGTTCAGGATATAACTGAGCGCAAGAGGATAGAGGAGGAGCTTGAACAAAGCCGCGAGCAGGTAAAGAGGGTTTATGCCGATGCTATGGCAGCTGTTACCGGCGATCTTTTTATATTATGTACTTATGAAGATATCGGGAGGAATCGCCGTGGCACGCCGGTATATAGCCAGTTTGTGGCCAGGGCAGAAGAGATTGGCCTTGTTCGCAACTTCCTCGGTTCGATTCTAAAGAATCGAAGAATAAAGCCCGAGCGTATTTTTGAGATACAAGTTTCTGTAGAGGAGGCGCTGGTAAATAGCATTAAACATGCCGGCGGCGGTAGGGTAGAAATACGTGCCAACAATGTTTTACAAGTCGAGATAGCCGATTCCGGCCCTGGCATTGATTTCTCGGTGCTGCCGCGCTCAGTCCTCTTGCTGGGGTTCTCTACCAAAGGCACCCTTGGATTTGGTTTTAATATTATGCTTGAGTTTGCCGACCACCTCTACCTAGCTACTGGCCCGGCAGGCACAATCATCATTCTCGAATATAATTTACGCCCGGTTGAGTTAGGTGTAAAAGGCTATTATCCTTACAGGAGACAAAGGTAGTTAATGAACCGTAGTTAATGAACCGAACAGGAAAAACAGGGGTCGTATGCACGGATTAGCTCCTCACAGCGCATGGTTATTGTATCTACATCCATGTGGCTAATCGTTGGGAGGAGAAGGTTTAAATCTTTTTCAATATTGAAAGCGTTGTGTGCTGTTGGTGTTACAATGTCTGCCTTCTCTATTACACCGTCCTTTGAAACGCGGTAGGAATGATAAAGTAGACCGCGCGGTGCCTCAGTTATTGCCCCGGCTTCTCCCGCCTTTATTATATAAGACGGTTTTTCTTCCCTCAGGTGAAGTTTATCGATTAAGCTCGTGCAATCATCGATACAGTCTACTATCTCAATTGCCTGGGCAAGATTGTTTAAATATGGGTTATGATTAGGAACCTTGAAACCAACTTCCTCTGAAATTGCTTTTGCATCACTTGAGAGAAGGTTAAAATTCTGGTTTATCCTTGCTAGAGCGCCGACCATAAAAGAGTCTTTCCCTTCTAGGCTTGAATATTTGGCGTTAGTATATGGGAGCTGGCGTTCAGCAAAATGCTTTCGATATTCGTCCTCCGAGACAGCAAGGCCGGATGTTGAAGCAAGGAGTCCCTCGTTTACAGGGTAGGCATCTACACCTTTTAAGGAGACATAGATGTTTTCGCTATAGAATTCAGGGATCGGGAGATTGGCTATAAACCTTACAGTTTCCAGGGCGTCATCTTTTATTTTCTTTAGGCTATCTGCCGCTTCTATAAGTTGCTTTTGCGGTGGGATGCGGGTAAAGCCGCCAAAAATCGCAGTCATAGTGTGAAGTGCCCGACCACCGATTACGGCAGTCAAGTTGTTAGCCGCTGTCTTCATTCTAAGAAAACGTTTGAATATGTCAGGATACTCAGATACAACCGGCAGAATGCTCTCATAGTTCATGTAGTCAGGGACGGCAAGCATGTAAAGATGGATTATATGGCTTGCCATTACCTGGCTGCGCGATAAAATACGGCGCAAGGTTTTTGTCTGCTCGCTTACTATAACGCCGGTAGCCTTCTCCAGAGCTCTTAATGCGGTTGTCATGTGCGATACAGGGCATATGCCGCAGATTCTTGAGACAAGGTCGTGCACCTCATAGTACATCCTGCCGACAAGGAAGCCTTCGAAGAATCTTGCCGGCTCCCAGATATTAAATTTAAGCTCTTTTACTTCTCTATCCGAGACAAGCGCGTATATACCGGCCTCTCCTTCGGTTCGTGCCAGGTAATCTATTTTTATCTGTTTTTCAAGCGGCTTTCCGGCGGTAATATGGTGCTTTTCTGCCATAGTAAGCTCTAGCTCCTTCACTAAATTCATTGCTCAACCCTGAGTATTCTGTAAAGCGCATCTCGATATCTTTTGGACTAAATCCTTTTCCTTTAAAAGTGCGAACCATCTCTGGGATATTGGGGTTGCTCATCGGCCCCCGGCATCCAAAGCAAGCCCTCATGTTGGATGTGCAGACGGCGCGACAGCCAGCCCTTGTTACGGGCCCTAAACACATGCTCTCCTGCACTCCTTCACGCATGAGAAGTATACAAATGTTATTTCTAAGCTTGCACTCAACACAGACAGGGTGCTCTCTAATATAAGGTTTTTTGCCTGCGGCAATAGACCTTATCAATTCCATGAACTCAACCTCGTCGATTGGGCACCCCCGTAGATAGTGGTCGACCTTAACAAACTCATCAACGGGGCTCACTTTTATAGAGCTTATTAGAAGAGGGTCAGGGTAGACTCGTGCTTCAACCGCCAATTCCCTTTGCCAATCCTTGATAGACGGGACGCCTCCGTGAGCTGCACAGGCTCCAAAGGCAACCAATATCTTAGCTTGCTTGCGGATTCTCTTTAACTGTTCGATATGCTCTGGTGTGCTAATGCCGCCTTCAATAAGGGCAAGGTCATAAGGCTCATCTAACTCTTTTCGCCTGGCCATTTTAAAATAGACAAAGTCCAGAAGCTCAAGGGTTTCTGGAAGTTGGTCAAAGAAGTAAAGCAGGGCAAACTGGCATCCTGCGCAGCACGTGAACTTGAAAACTGCCGTTTTAACTCTGTTGTTGGTATTGATTCCTGCCACTGGCTATACCTCCGAATTTTACAGAATCGCTGTTAAAAGGTTATGCGGCAGTGTCTTTGCATCGCCGTAAGAAAAGACCGGTCCATCAGTACACACATACTTGGGCCCGATCATGCAACGGCCACATTTTGCCATACCGCACTCCATTCGCCTTTCCATCGAAACAAAAATGTTCCCTTCAGCAAATCCTCTTATCAGTAGTGAACGGACGATAAAGCGCATCATGATCTCTGGGCCGCAGATCAAGGCGAGAGCATTTGCCGGATCAATTTTCGAAAAATTAAGCAGATTAGTTACAACACCCTGTTCGTATGGCCATTCAACACCTTTGGGCACTTCGTCAACAGTTAAAAAGAGCCTTATATTTGAAGCCGAGCGCCAGCTATCATAGTCTCTCGTAAAGATAAGATTTTCCGGTTTGCGGGAGCCGTACATAATTTCGACTTCTCCAAAGCCGTCTCTTTGTTCTATTATCATATCGATCAGGCCCCTGAAAGGAGCAAGGCCGATACCGCCGGCAATAATCAAAAGGTCTTTATCCTTTGCTAAATTTACCGGCCAGCCTCGGCCGTAAGGACCTCGCACTCCTACAATATCCCCTATGTTTAACCGATTGATCTGCCTTGTAAGGCTGCCTGCGGTACGAATTGTATGCTTAAAAGTCCCTTTTTGCAGAGGTGAAGAAGCTATAGAGAAAGGTCCCTCTCCAAAACCAGGCAAGGAAATCATGTTAAACTGTCCCGGGATAAATACAAAACTGCGCTCTTGTTTGGCAAATTCAAAAGTATATGTTTTTGTTTCGGCAGTCTCCTGCAGGATGTCAGTAATCATTGCCGGGTGAGTGACATAAGGATTATTTGCTTGGCCTTGTTCTTCATTAGCTTCTGCTCTCATGCTGCCTCACCTCTAGATATTTCTGCAGTCCCGTATTTATCAAGCGGCTCCATCAAATCCGCAATGATCTCGACGGGGTCGGCAAGTGAAGTTAAACGCCCCCGTCTTTCAGGCCAAGAAGGGCACCAGCGAACACAGCGGCCACAACCGACACAACCTGTCAGACCGTACTGCTGTTTCATCCAGGACAGTTTATGTATTGTTCTATGTTTGAAACGGTCAATTCGGAGACGTCTAAAGTTAGCCCCAAAGCCGACTTCTGCAAACTCCAGCAGCTGGCAAGAGTCCCATTCTGAACGGCGAACGCCGGTACTCCGGCTTGGCATTATCTCATCTCTTATGTCAAAGCAGTAGCATGTTGGGCAAACTATAGTACAGTTACCACACGAGAAGCAAACATCTGAATTTGGTACCCATGCTGGATGATCAAAACGCTCTCTAAAAAACTGGTGTAAATCGTCAGGGGCAACTGGTAGTTTTTTCTTTGCGTTAGTGCGCGCGCTATCAAGCCTTGCCATTTTCTCGTTTAAATCTGCTTGCGTTGCTTTGATAAGGTTTAACCCAACAATGACGTTTTCACCTTCTAAACTTCCAATTTCGAGAAGGTAGCCGTCGGAAAGCTCTGTTAATAACAGGTCATAATTTGAGTGAAGCTCAGGCCCTGTGTTCCAAGATGTACAAAAACTCTCACTAGCAACTTCGGTGCAATTAGCGGCAATGATAAGCGTATTTTCGCGCCTTTTCCAGTAGTATGGATCGACAAACTTGCCACCGAAGACTTGATCTAGTGCAAGCAATGCATTTACATCGCAGGGGCTGATGCCAAAGATGGCAAGTTTTTCATCAAGGCGCGGCTCTTCTATTTGAAAGCCGTCGCCAAGCTTAAAAGAAAAAAGGTCCTGCCATACAGGTTGCAAGATATATTTTGCCGGGAGCATGGTGACAGCACAACCTAAGTAAAGCTTGCTCTCTGGTTCAATTATTTCAAAAGCATGCTCCCCGTCTTTAGCAACTGGACCATACGTGCGATACTTTTGCGATACCGCCTCAATAAGAATACTCAGGTTTTTTAACTTAAATGCCTCAAATTTTGACTTCATAACCGGTTGATTAATTATAATTTTAAGCCGCTCCTGTTACGGAAGACCAGATATCAGGTAAGCCACGCAAAACTTCTTGGATGAGTTCATCATGGCTCTTTACCGCAAGCTCGTACAATCTAGCATTTTCTATTGCAATTGCTGTGTGTCTAGCGATTGCTTTTAGTAATTCTTTTTCTTCATCTAGGAAGACGCGTGGTTCGCCTGTATATATCCTGAGCACCCCGATTGCTTTGCTCTTAATAAACATCGGAGCTGCCATAACTGAGACAATTCCTTCGCGCTTCGCTTCCTCAGGATATTCCCAGCGGGGATCGGCGGCTACATCAGTAATTGTCACTACCTCTCCTCGTAGTGCTTGTTGATCTATTGGACTTTTTCTAACCTCAACAGGCCCTTTTCTAACATAGGCATCGCTTAGCCCGTAGGCTGCCGCAAGCTTTAGCATCCCAGTCTTCTCGTCAAGAAGCCTGATTGAGCTTGCCTTTACGCCTATCAGTTGCGCCGTGTTTTTAACAGCAAGATTCATTACTTCTGAAAGATTCAAAGTACGGTTTATTTCTTCCGCGGCTTTGTTAAGAACTACAAGGTCGGCGCAACGCCTTCTGGTTCTTTCATAAATACGTGCGTTTTCGATAGCAATAGCGCCGAGGCTGGCCAAAGCTGTCATAAATTCGATTTCAGCATCTGAAAATGTATGGGGCTGAGAAAAATAAAGCCGAATGGTACCCAAAACTGTGTCATGTATGGGAAGACTCAATGTTAGAACCGAGCCTATTTTTTCTTGTTTAGATTCTTCCGAGTATTGCCACCTGGGGTCTTTTGTTACATCAGATACGGTTACTACCTTTCCTTGTAGGGCTTCCTGGTCTACTGGGCTTTTTATCACCTCAATCGGATCTTTTTTTAAATAGGCATCGCTTAGGCCATAAGCAGCTGCACGTTTTAGGACTTTTCCTGTTTCATCAAGTAGGCGAATTGAGCTTGCCTTTGCGCCGGTGGCTTCCGTCGCGTCTTTGACAATAATTTGCAAAATAGCCGGCAGGTTTTGAGCCGAAGCTAATGATTTGCTTATCTCAAGCAGTGCTAAACAACGTTGATTTTCCAGAACCATCTTTTACCTCTATACAATAAGGAATCACGCTTCTACTTAATTACCCCTATTGAAATAGCGGTAACCAATTTAGTTCCATAGAAACTCGAGTTTAATAGCAGTACTGTTCGGTCTAGTAGCGAGGTAGAGGTGGTCGGCAAACTCAAGTATATGTCAAAATCCAGACGGGTTCATCCTATGTGCTGTTTGTTCTGCAGAGTTAAGTTATGGAAATAACTTAACTATGAACGGGTCTTTGAGCAGTTTGGTATATATCTTTATAGCTTGTTTTATAATCTCTTTGCTTGCGCTGGTTGGCTTCTTTTCACTATTGTTGGCAAGGGAATCGTTAAACAAGATTATTACAAATCTTGTAAGTTTTGCCGCAGGGGCTCTTATTGGAGGAGCATTTTTTCATCTTTTACCTGAAAGCATCGTGCAGGGTGGACCTACATTTCCCATGGTCGTGACCGGTATTGCTATCTTTTTCGCGATCGAGACTTTCCTCTATGCAGCATATCATCGACATACCGGGCACATGACCCATCGCCATGATAGTAGACATCATATTAGGCCGGTTGGAATATTAAGCCTAATAGGCGATGGCGTGCACAACATAATCGATGGCATTATTGTTGCTTCAAGCTTCCTCGTTAGCATAGACCTTGGAATAGTCACAGCGCTTGCTGCCGCACTGCATGAGATTCCTCAAGAAATTGGAGATTTCGCGATTCTTATATATTCGGGATATAGCAGAACAAAAGCCTTGATTCTCAACTATATTGCCGCTCTCACAATCTTTGTAGGAGCAATAGGTTTTTATATTTTTTCTGAGCTGGTTACAGGCTTGGTTAAGTACACGATCCCTTTTGCAGCAGGGGGATTTATCTATATAGCAATGGTGGATTTGCTGGGGGAAATAAGAGAAATGGGCACTCTCAGTCAAAAGGTTTTACAATTTTTGATATTTGTTTCAGGTATTGTCCTACTGTGGGCAGCCAAAGCGTTAGAAGTTTAAAGATTGGCACTTTGCTGAGGGCTGGCTAGAAGGAAACACAAAATTAAGAGCCCTAGAGTTGGCGCCAAATGCAATAAAGATATACCAAATGTAATAAAGATATTTAAAGGTCTCTTTAAAATGAGAAAAAACTAATCCTCTGAAGGCTCAAATCTATCCTCAAATTTTTCCATAAGCTGTGGCATTGTTGTATACTCCATCTCTTCTAGACCGAGCCTGTGCGGCTCGAATGGTCCCATTAGCCTTATAAATTCAGTGATTTCGTTGCATTTTCTGCGAGCCTCATCATATGCTGGGTCATCGAATAAATCTCTTGGCCCTATAAACTCCCCATCTGCTAGCTGAAAACCGTAGGCTACAACCCTTGGAGGCCCATCAAACCGGGTGGGGCGGGCTTTGTTGAACGAGCAAGGCATAAGAGGGCCGTGGTGTGATCCTCTCATCCAGCCGGCAACAAGGTAAGGTGTGGCAAACGGCTCTAGTATTTCTCCTACCGCCGGCAAACCGCTCTGCGCACGCACTATCATTACAGGGTCATCTTTGCCCACGTATCTGCCGGCAATTAAACTAAGGCGTTGCGTTGATGTTGACGCGCATATCATATTATCGATATTTCTAAAAACATGCTTAATGACAAACCTGCTGGGTGCCCCAATAAACATAAGAGTTGCATAGTAGTCGTTAGGGCAGGAGAGTAAAAGCTTTCTCTTTTTAATCAAGTCATGGACTTCAAACGTAAAGCCATCTGTCATTTTAGGGTCGATAACAAGGCCGGCTGTATTAAACGGGTCGGCAAACATTTTAAAAAGAGGGTAGTTCCAGGCTCCCGGCTCTGTTTTATCTGCAAGAAAGCAGATTATCGGCTCACTAGGCCTCTCCTCAATTTCCATTTCTGCAACACCAGGCCCCAGCCCCCTAACAGTTCCAGTGAACGCTTCAGATAAAAGGTCCTGGCCTGCGCCATACTGTTTATATTTCTTGGCCACCTCAGTCATGGCCTCAAAAGTATCCCAGGCAAATTTATGTATGGGTTCTGCATCCACACCCTTGTTGTGGGTCATAATAAGCGAGGTGTCGTCTCCTACTTTACCGACATGATAATCGATAAGAAGGCCATCTGCTTTGGCCAGGGCAAGTCTTTCCCTGGCTATTTCAGTTAGAGCAGGATGGACATCGCCGTGGCCGACGTATCCACCGACATCTGCCTTAATAATGCTAATCGTAATTTTCCCGGCCATAAATCCTCCCAAAATTTCTGCTAACAAACTATCACTGTAATTTTGCTTATTAAAATAAATACATTAAACTTTTACCCTTCTTTTAATAGAATAAATATACGATGGAGATAACCTGAGCGATGACTAAGAGAGCATCTGGTGCACGTTAGGAACTGCTTAAAATTAATGTGGTAACTGGATTTTCAATTTGGCTACGGAAGAATTGGCTGTTAGCTATTGGCTGTTGCTATACGTTATATTTACGGCGATAGTTGGTCAGCTATATTGGAGGCAAGTTAGGAGAAGGCCTAAACCGTGGCAAATCCGAACCATGGCAAATTCTCCTGAGCGATTTGGGTAGAAGATATCATAGAAACCTGGAGGATACCATGGAAAAACAGAAAAAACGCCAGGAGCCAAAACAAACCCAGGAGCCACGCGAGGGTGAGCATGAAGGGCTTGGCAAGCCGGAAAAACGCTCCAAACGCTCCAGGCTGTCGGAGTATATCGTTTCCATAGTTGTAAACTTAATCTTGCTCTTTGTCTTTAACAATCTGCTTAAATGGCATGTGCCGTTTTTAACGAGAGATTTTGTCGTTCCTCTAACAATTTTAAACATCTCGATAACTGCCACTATAGCGGCCAATCTTGTTTTTATATTTTATGACCCCGCCTGGTTTTTAGCCGGTATTCGAGCAATCCTAAATATTATTGGAGCTATCTTTGTATACATCCTATATACCACTTTCCCCTTTGATTTTTCTTCTCTAGCTAGCGAAGGGCTGGTCACCATACTTGTAAGGGTTGTGTTGATCCTCGGTCTGGTGGGTACGGTGGTTGGCACTGTGGTTGAACTAACTAAGTTTATCAGAGCAATTGCAAAAATCTAAGAGATTTTATAAATCTACCTTTGTAAAGCGAGCGATATGAAAAATCTTGTGGTATAATCTAGTATTATAGTAGGAATTGGTAATATAAGTATTACTAATAGTTTTAATAAGGCTTAACTTAAGACTGTTTGGTCTGGAGGTCTGCATATGGATAGCAACGCAAGGTTAGTAAGCGTGAGTAGCTGATGTGATACAGTAGGTGCCGGGGAGCACCAGCCAGTTACCCAGTCGCTTAGCAACGAAGACAAATCTGGTGCAAACACTGAAAACTGCATGATTTGTGGTTCTTCGCTTGAATACCTGGAACAAGCCTGCCAAGTAATCTGCACTTATTGCGGCCGGATGGACTCGGGCTATATCATCTGCCCTCAAAAACATTATGTATGCAACGATTGTCATAACAAAGGGTCCATCGAGGCCATCGAGCGCGTTACTGTAACTACTAAATCAAAGGACCCTCAGGAAATAGCCGAAATCATGATGGGCCACCCCGGGCTTCCTATGCTTGGCTGCCAGCATGCATATATTGCTGCCGGAGCCCTTCTTGCAGCCATAAGAAACGAAGGGTCGTATAAAATTGCAGACAGCGATATAAAGGAGGCTTTTGGCCGTCTTGATAAGCAGGCTATAGGGGGTTTTTGCGGGCTTACGGGCATATGCAGTGTCGCACCCGCGATAGGGGTGGTATTTTCAATTCTGCTTGGCTCAAAATGCGGTATGGCTGAGGAGCAGCATGTCACGATGGATGCAGCCGCCAGAGCATCGCAAATTATCGCAGATTTGACGGGTCCGAGTTGCTGTAAGGCATATGTGAGAGCTTGTTTATCGATGGCAGTCGGGCTACTTAAAGATAAATTCGGCCTGGCTCTTTCAGCTACAAATCCGACCAAACCGTGTACATACGTTGATAAGCATCCGCATGGCTGTAGGCTTGAGAAATGCCCCTATTTTGGCAACGTTGTCAGGTGGTATGCTTAGCGACCTCTTGAATGTAGAAACTCGTGGATAAATTTGAGATAATCAGCGCAAAACACAAGGTGATTTTGTGCCCGGTATCTACATTCACATACCGTTTTGCAAGCAAAAATGTAAATACTGCGATTTTAATTCCTTTGCGGGGTTAGAGGCTCTTTATGGCCTTCATGTGAGGGCCGTAATGCTTGAGATCGCTTCAAAGGCTCTCGAGCTTGATGATCTAAATACCGAAAGCATCTATATCGGTGGGGGTACGCCCACACTTTTAGACCCGCTGCACGTGGATGCGCTGTTAACTGAGGTATACAGAAGGTTTACAGTTTCCGACGATGCGGAGGTTACAATTGAGGCAAATCCAGAGACTATAGGCAAGGTTAAGCTGGCGCAGCTTAAACAAGCGGGTGTAAACCGCTTAAGTATAGGCTTCCAGTCCCTTGACGATGGGCTTCTTAAGCTTCTTGGAAGAAAGCATTCCGCAGCGCAGGCTGTTAGGGCGTTTAATAACGCCAGAGAGGCGGGCTTTGAAAACATAAACATTGATCTGATTTTTGGTATACCTGGCCAATCCCTGGCAAATTGGGCGATAACACTGGAGCAGGTTGTAGCTCTGGAGCCTGATCATTTATCCTGTTACGGGCTTATGGTCGAGCCTCAAACAGCGCTTGAACGAGAGATAGCGTCGGGTAAGCTTTCCAAACCGGATGAAGACCTGCAGGCTGATATGTTTACATATACAATTGAGTCTTTAAGCGAATCCGGCTATGAGCATTATGAAATCTCAAACTATGCTAAGCCTGGCCATCGCTCGCGCCACAACCTGGTCTATTGGAATAACGGCGACTACATTGGCTTTGGTGCGGGTGCACATTCAAAGATTGGCAATAAAAGGTTTCGCAATGTTTCCGGTCCGAAGGAATATATAAACAGCGTAATAGCAGGTACAAATAATGCCTTCGAGGTTGTGGACCTTACAAAAGACGATATGATAAGCGAAACTATCTTTTTGGGTTTGAGGAAGATAGAGGGGCTTGACCTTAGCTCTTTTGAAGCCCGATTCGGCTGCTCTTTGCAGGATATTTATGGTGATCAAATTGCTGAGTTGATCAAGGATGGGCTGCTAGAGCGAAATAACGGTTCACTCAGATTAACGCACAAGGGGATTTTGCTCGGAAACGAGGTATTTTCGAGATTTGTATAATCGGTCAATGTGTGAATCGGTAAATCGGTGAATAGCCCAAAGATGCATTTTTTCAATTTACCCGTTTACCCTTTCACCGTTTTACTATCTTACAGTTGACATTTACTGCGGTTTTGTATAGTATATTCTGGTTGCAATATTAGCGTTTTATGCGATTGACTTGCTTTTATGTAGTATGGAGGAGAGATGAAAACCTATTCAGCCAAGCCAAGGGATATCAATAGAGAATGGTATGTAGTCGATGCGGCTGGCGTACCATTAGGCCGCCTGGCAACACGTGTTGCGGCCATTCTCAGGGGAAAACATAAACCAATGTATACCCCAAGCATGGATACCGGTGATCACGTTATTGTGATTAATGCAGAAAAGGTTGTAGTAACCGGTAAAAAAGCTCAAGCTAAGAAATACTATCGTCATTCCGGTTATCCTGGAGGTCTTAAGGTTATCACGTTTGAGAAAATGATGGCAAAACATCCGGAGAGGGTTATTGAGCTGGCAATCAAAGGAATGTTGCCGCATAACAGTTTGGGCAGAGCTATGTTCAGAAAATTAAAAGTTTATGCCGGGCCGGAGCATCCGCATTCCGCCCAGCATCCAAAAACACTAGATCTTAGGGCGGAAGGAGAGTAAACGGTGGCAAGCACAGTAATTTACTACGGAACAGGCCGTAGAAAAGATGCCGTGGCTCGGGTCCGCTTAATGCCTGGGAAGGGCGAGTTTAATATCGATGGCAAGAGTCTTGAGGCATATTTTGGGCGCAAGACACTGCAGACCTTAATTCAACAGCCCTTTGCTGTAACTGGCACGAACGGCAGGTTTGATGTTGTTGCGTCGATTAAAGGCGGCGGGATAAGCGGTCAGGCAGGAGCTTTACGGCATGGCATTGCAAGGGCCTTACTTGAGGCCGATGAAGGTTTCCGTGCGGAATTAAAAAAGGCCGGCCTGCTAACGCGTGACCCAAGAATGAAGGAGCGCCGCAAGTACGGCCTGAAGAAAGCTCGCAAGCGCCCGCAGTTCTCTAAGAGGTAATATCTGCAGTATTAGGGAGGTTAAAGAGTTTTTCTTTAACCTCTTTTTTTGTTTGTAGCTGCCAGCCATCAGCTGCCAGCAGTCAGCTTAAAACATAAAAATATAGCTGGTGGCTGGCAGCTGATGGCTAAGAGCGATTGAAAGCTTGTAAAGCTTTGATATTAGAATGGCTGTTATGTATCCACAAGTAAGGATCGATCTTAACAAAATAGCACACAATACCAAAGTACTTGTTTCTGTTTGCGATAACTTAAATATAGAAGTTGTCGGGGTAGTTAAGGCGTGCCCCGGTAGCATCGAGGTTGCAAGGGCGATGATGAAAGGCGGAGTCTCGATTATCGGGGACTCCAGGCTTGAAAACCTTGAGCGATTAAGCACCCTTAACGCTCCGCTCATGATGCTTAGACAGCCAATGTCTTGGGAGGTCCCGCAGGCAGTTGAGATTACAGATTTCTGCTTAGTCTCTGAACTTAAAACCATAGAGGAGATCTCAGAGGCAGCGGGAGCCCTTGGTAAAAATTATAGGCTGATAATAATGGTTGAAACTGGGGATCTGCGTGAGGGAGTGCTTCCTGAAGATCTCTTTGATTTCGCAAAAGCGGCGATGGGGTTTCCTTGGATAAAACTAGAGGGGATCGGCTCCAATGTCGCCTGTTTGCAGGGCGTTCCTCCAACTCCTGCTATGCTCGACCTTCTTGTTAAACTGGCAAGTGACTTAAGGCAGCGTCTAAAAATCGAACTTCCGGTTATTTCTGGAGGTAACTCAAGCGCGTGGAAATTGCTTGAAGCGGGCTCTATCCCGCAGGGCGTAAATCAATTCAGGCTGGGAGAAGCCATTCTTCTTGGTCAAGAAACTATAAATCTCGACCCTATTCCAGGCACCTACCAAGATGCGTTCATCTTAGAGGCTGAGATAATCGAGGTAAAAGATAAGCCTAAATCAAGGTTTATTACATCCACAAGTAAGCGGGCTATTCTTGCCCTCGGAGTCCAGGATATTTGCAGGGGCGAGCTAAAGCCTCTAGATAATAAAGTGCAGGTACTGCGAAGAAGCAGTGACCATCTAGTAGTCGATGTGACCGATTCTAACATTGTTTATAAAGTTGGCGATTTTATGTCTTTTATCCCCAGCTATGAGGCTATGGTTGCTGCTATGACATCTCCTTTTGTTAAGAAGAAATTCTTTGAGAAGCCAGAGGCTGCAAACCAGGAGCCATAAGGAAACCGTTAGCAAAACATGATAGTATTTGTATCGATTGTGTTTGTATCCTCTACTGCCGGCAAATCTTAACAGGATTAAGAAATTTTTGTTATTTAAAAAGCATTAATGATATACTAAAAAGGCCCTGGAAGACCCTCTATCCTCTCTAGGGATTGCTCAGTAAAATCATAAATACCAGCTTATCAACAATTTATGAATGTTTCAGTGTCTTAAATAGCAGGCCTGGGAGAACGGGGAAGGTTTAAATCTTTCGGTTCTAGTTCCCTAGCTTTGACTCTAAATGGAGGTTGGATTTGGCGAGGCTTTTTGGAACTGATGGCGTTCGGGGAATTGCAAATCAAGAGCTTACCGCAGAAATGGCGTTTAAGCTTGGCCAGGCGGGTGCGTTTGTCTTAAGCCGTGGCAAAGGTGGAACTTTTGTCATAGGGAAAGATACCAGGATATCAGGAGACATGCTTGAAGCAGCTATTGCTGCGGGCATATGTTCCGTCGGCTCCCATGTTGTAAAGGTTGGGGTGCTCCCGACACCTGCCATTGCTTATCTTACAAAGGCCCTCGGGGCCGATGGCGGGGTTGTCATATCTGCTTCTCATAACCCAGCCGAGTATAATGGGATCAAGTTCTTCGGTCCTGACGGATTTAAGCTTGCAGACAGCACTGAAGATGAAATAGAAGCCGCTATAGACATGGATAAGGATATGCCGATCGGTCCAAGTGTAGGTACTGTTAGGGAAAACAGGAGAGCCTCTGATATCTATATAGAACATGTCATTAACACGATTTCGGGCGGTCTCGAGGGTTTTAAGGTTGCAATCGATTGCGGTCACGGCGCATCGTACAATATATCGCCAGCTGTATTTCGCCAACTCGGCGCAAAGGTTATGGCAGTAAATACAAAGCCAAACGGCATTAATATAAATCATGGTTGCGGCTCGACCCATGTAGATTTCATCCAAGAGATAGTAACCTCGCACGATGTTGACATCGGCTTTGCCCATGACGGGGATGCCGACAGAGTGATTGCAGTGGATGAAAATGGCGAGGTCGTAGATGGCGACTATATTATGGCTATCTGTGCCGCCCATATGAAAGAGCGCGGGCTATTGCCCAAGAACACGCTTGTCTCAACCGTTATGGCCAATCTTGGCTTTGATATTGCGATGAAGAAGCACGGAATCAATGTTATCAAGACAAAAGTCGGTGACCGTTATGTGCTTGAAGAGATGTTGAAACAGGGTGTGTCTGTTGGCGGTGAGCAATCCGGACACATTATTTTTCTTAACCACAACACAACGGGCGATGGTCTTATTACCGCTTTGCAGTTGGCTTCTGTTATGGTGGAGACCGGCAAGCCGCTGTCTGAGCTGAAGAAAATCATGGAAAAAATGCCACAGGTTTTGGTTAATGTTAAGGTTAAAAGAACCGATGGGTGGGAAGATATACCGTCAATTAAAGATAGCATTGCGAAGGCCGAGGCTGAACTCTCGGACAGGGGAAGGATATTGGTAAGAGCCTCAGGAACAGAGCCCTTGATAAGAGTGATGGTTGAGGCCGACACCGAAACCTCTGCCGAGTTTATAGCAAACAGCGTTGCCGGTGTGGTTAGACAGGAGCTCGGATATTAATGGTTTATGATTCATCATTCATGGTTCATTGCTGAGGGTCTAAGGAGATTGTCATTGCGAGGAGCAAAGCGACGTGGCAATCTCGAATGTAGTGCAGGGCTTTAGCCCTGCCTAGTATCTAAAACAGCAATGCTCCGTTACATAATAGAAATGTGATATAATAGAAAGAGTGCAAGTCTAAAGGAAAAGGGCTAATTTAATAGGGGATAATATTTTTAGCGCCAGAACTGCCTATTTTACCAGCCATTATAGAAAGGGCAGTTGACGAGGGAGAGGTTAATCGAGGTGTTTGAAAAGCCGTTTCCCGGCTTTTCAAGCGTTCGGCGGATGCCTCTCGGCAAGCCACAGCCGTTATGGTACCTACAAAACCGGAGGGCGACCTCCGGGACAAAGTGGTATCAAGGTGGCATAAAGTAAAGCATGCTTAGAGGCTGCATGCTTACGATTTCCTTTTAATCCCCTTATTAACCCTGGTTGGCTATGCGTTCCTATCTGACTATGAATTGCATATTTTGCGCTTGAAACGTTATTTGTTCAATTATTTGACACCACTGAAGGGAGAGCGTATGTGTGGAATTGTCGGGTATATTGGCTATAAGGATACTGTGCCCATATTAGTTAATGGACTTAAGCGGTTAGAGTACAGAGGATACGATTCGGCCGGAATAGCGGTTTTAAATGGAGAGATAAGTGTAGTAAGACGGCTTGGTAAACTAAAAGAGTTAGAAGATGCCCTTTTAGAGAAGAGGCCGAGCGGCATGATAGGCATTGGACATACGCGTTGGGCCACCCATGGCAAACCATCGGAGGAAAATGCGCACCCTCATATGGATTGCAATGGTGATTTTGCCATAGTACATAACGGCATCATTGAAAACTACTCCTCACTTAAGGAAGAACTCAAGGCGAAGGGCCATGCGTTTGGCTCTGAAACTGATACCGAGACGATAGCTCACCTTATTGAAGATAATTACAACGGTGACCTTCTTGAAGCGGTCAAATCAACTGTTAAAAGACTTAGGGGTTCCTTTGCGATGGCTGTTATTAGCAAGCATGAGTCGAATAGAATCGTCGCTGCGCGAAAAGATAGCCCACTGGTTATCGGAATTGGCGATGGCGAGAACTTCATCGCATCTGATATCCCGGCAATTCTTGGTCACACAAGAGAAGTCATCTTTCTTGAAAACGATGAGATGGCTGATATAACTTGCGATAGCGTAAGAATACTTACCTTTGATGACATGGCCGTTGAGCGTGAGGTATTTACTGTGCACTGGGACGATGAAGCCGCAGAGAAATGTGGCTACGAAGATTTCATGCTAAAGGAAATCTTCGAGCAGCCCATGGCGGTCAAAGAGACTTTAAGAGGCCGGTTCCAGGATGGAAAGGTGGTTCTTGAGCAGAGCTCTCATCTGACAGATGAGGTTGTAAAGGGTATAAACAAGATATTCATAGTAGCTTGCGGTACGTCCTACCACGCCGGACTTGTCGGTAAAAACGTAATCGAGAACTGGGTTAGAATTCCGGTTGAGGTAGATATTGCATCCGAGTTTAGGTACCGCAACCCAATAATTGATGATAATACGCTGGTTGTTTGCATATCACAATCTGGTGAGACAGCAGATACCCTTGCGAGCCTGCGTGAGGCAAAGGCAAGGGGTGCAAAGGTAATTGCTATTAGCAACGTCGTTGGAAGCACGATCACAAGAGAGGCTGACGGCACGGTCTATACGCATGCAGGCCCTGAGATCGGTGTAGCCGCCACAAAGACCTTGGTCTCTCAGATGGCCGCTATTTATGCCCTTGCACTGTATCTCGCACAGGTACGCTCTACTCTATCGCAATCCGAGATTGAAAGCATAATCGCCGAGTTGAATGGGCTACCTGGCAAGATAGAAATCCTTCTAAAAGATATAAACGGCTTAAAGTCGTGCGCCATGGAGTTCTCTGACTGCAAGAGCTTTTTGTTTCTGGGAAGGGGTATTGGCGTTCCTGTTGCCTTAGAGGGGGCACTTAAGCTAAAGGAGATATCCTATATCCACGCCGAAGGCTATGCGGCAGGCGAGATGAAGCATGGTCCCATTGCTCTTCTTGAGAAAAACGTGCCTGTTGTCGCAATTGCGACCGAAGGACATACCTATGAAAAAGTAATAAGCAACATCCAAGAGGTAAAGGCGCGCGACTCGCAAACCATCGCCATCGCAACTGAGGGAGATATCGAGATAAAGAACCACGCTGACTATGTCTTTTACGTGCCAAAAACCTCCGAGCTTCTATCGGCGATACCTGCAGTTATTCCACTGCAGCTTCTTGCCTACTATATCGCAAAAATCAGGGGATGTAATGTGGACCAGCCAAGGAATCTGGCGAAGAGTGTGACGGTGGAGTAAAAAAGAATCTGCGGAATTCGCAACGTCCCTTGCAGTTTATAGGTACCCAAGGACTAAAAATGGCAGTAAAGCTACAAAGATAAGCATGGGGACAAGGCTTGCTCTATTAAAATAGGTAGATGCCTGAATACTTGTTGGCGCTTTTACGAGTGCGATCGAAGGAATCCCCATTGCCCAAATGGCAATTGCAGATCCAACTAATCTTGCTGTTGGCACTATCGGAAGGGTTAGCACTACGATAACTATCGCCCAGGACCCTATGAGGATGGCAGCTGCCGAGGTACGGTTTCCGAAAGTGGTGGCAACTGTTCTTAAGCCCACCACTTTATCCGACTCAACATCGGCCAGGTCATTTGCTAGATTGCGTCCGAATATCTCCCAGAAAGCCAAAAACAAGAAAAAAGGTACTACGGCTAGCGTAAGCGGAGCTACCGCCACCCAACCTGCAAGTCCACCCATCGCCACCATAATTCCTGTAACGATTGTCTTAGTCCAAGATACTGTTCGCATTAAACAGTAAACGGTTTCAAGAATTACACATCCGGCAAACAGCAATAAACATAACGGATTTAACAGGTAGGCAAAAAAACCGCTGACCGCCGTCAAAAGTGAGACCCATGTAACTGCTGCGGCCAGAGAAATTTCTCCGCGAGCAAGAGGGTGTTTAAAAACAGTGACCCCAATATCATGTTTATCCCGTTTGGCCTTCCCAATTTCGATAGATTTGCGATCCGTCTTACGATCCAAGATATCGTTTAGTGAGAACACAGCAAAGTAGCCAGCGGTTGCTGCTATTAGACCCAGGAGAAGTACACGAGAACTCGGCATAGCCCGAAGCGAGATTATCGCTCCAAGAAGCGGCTGAAATAGCGAGAGAGGCGAATGTATGCCTCTTGCAAGGTCATAGAATCTTACAAAATAATCGGCTTTAAGCGCTCTGCCTGATGCTGGAACCATCCAAACCTCCATCCTGTTGATGACGCGTAGGCTCCAGTACCTATACCCGAGGATAATGGGCAAGAAACGGCAGGTTAAATTGCCACCCAATGTTCAAAAACCGTGATGTAATAAATTACAAGTCAACGAAAAACGCCTCGCTCTTTCTCAGTTGCGAGGCGTTTATGTTTTCTATTCGGTTTGTCCTCGGCGCAAAAGGCCAAGTTATACTGAATTACTTCAGGTACGGTACGATCAATAGTGCGACAATGTTGATAACCTTGATCATCGGGTTGATAGCCGGACCGGCTGTATCCTTGTAAGGGTCGCCAACTGTGTCGCCAGTGACTGCTGCCTGGTGTGCAAAGCTCTTCTTGCCACCATGGTTGCCGTCCTCGATGTACTTCTTGGCATTGTCCCATGCACCGCCACCGGTAGTCATCGAGATAGCGACGAACAGACCGGTTACGATACTACCAACGAGAGCTCCACCAAGCATCTTTGCAGCTATATTTGCCTCAATAGAGGCAAGTGCAGCACCTATAATAAGGATAACTAGTGGGGTAAGAACTGGAATAAGAGCCGGAACGATCATTTGCTTTATAGCAGCTGCCGCGACGATCTCAACAGCTCGACCGTATTCGGGTTTGCCGGTTCCTTCCATAATCCCTTTGATTTCGCGGAATTGGCGCCTTACCTCCTCAACGACAGCGCCTGCTGCTTTACCTACCGCGCCCATACTGAATGATGCAAAGAGGTAAGGTAGAAGACCGCCTATAAATAAACCAATGATCACGTATGTATTTGAAAGCTCAAATCTTAAGTTCTCTAAACCAATTTTCTTAAGCTCTTCGGTGTAAGCTGAGAACAGAACGATAGCGGCAAGACCTGCCGAACCAATGGCATAACCCTTAGTAACAGCCTTGGTTGTGTTACCAACAGCGTCGAGTGCATCGGTAACATCTCTTACGCTGCCCTCTAGGCCAGCCATCTCAGCAATACCGCCTGCGTTGTCAGTAACTGGGCCAAAAGCATCGATAGCAACGATGATACCGGTCATGCTCAGCATTGCAAGAGCGGCAATACCTATACCATAAACGCCTGCAAGGCTGAATGAAGTTAAGATACCGGCTGCAATAACGATAACCGGAAGCGCAGTTGATTGCATACCGACAGCGAGACCCTGGATAACGTTTGTGCCGTGCCCGGTCTCAGATGCCTTTGCGATAAGCCTTACCGGCGCATATTTTGAAGATGTGTAGTAGTCGGTGATGATAACCATTGCCGCAGTTACAACGATACCGACCAGCGCAGAACCAAAGAGTTCAGCGGTTGAGTATTTGCCGTTATCGGCCATGAACCAATTTGTAGCGAAGTAGAAAGCAACCGTTGCCAAACCTGCTGACCATATAAGTCCTTTATACAGTGCACCCATGATGTTGTTTTTCTTACCAAGTCTTACACCAAAGGTACCAAGGATTGAGGCGAATATTGAAACACCTGCCAGCAGTAGTGGATATACGGTTGCAGCCGCAAAGTTCGGGAAGTAAAGGTGTCCTAGTAGCATCGCAGCTATAGCGGTTACAACATAAGTCTCAAACAGGTCGGCTGCCATACCGGCGTCGTCACCAACGTTATCACCAACGTTATCAGCGATAACTGCCGGATTCCTCGGATCGTCTTCCGGAATTCCCGCCTCGACTTTACCCACAAGGTCAGCACCTACGTCAGCTGCTTTTGTAAAGATACCGCCACCAATACGGGCAAAGACTGAGATGAGGCTTCCACCAAAACCAAGACCGATCAAAGCATTTGCGTCTTTTGTGGCCATCCAGAAGACGGTCACAACTAGAATTCCAAGTCCTACTACTAAGATGCCAGTAACGGCACCCCCTTTGAAGGCCAAATCAAGGGCCTTTTTAAGACCGCCTCTTGCAGCTTCGGCTGTTCTAACGTTAGCGCGAACGGCTACGCTCATTCCAATGATGCCGGCTGCCGCTGAAGCAACGGCGCCAACCAAGAAGCCGACAGCGGTTGTCCAATTAAGGGCAACACCAAGAACTACGAATAAAATAATTGCTACAAAAGCGACAGTCGTATACTGCCTTTTTAAATAGGCGACAGCGCCTTCTTGGATCGCTCTTGCGATCTGCTGCATTTTCTGGTTGCCCTGAGGATGCTTTAGGGTTACGGCGATTAGGTATAAACCAAAAATAATAGCCGCAACGCCTGCAATCAAGGCAATTAAAATAGCGTTGTTCTCCATACTCCACTCCTTTTCTTCTGATTTTGTGCCACATACCGAGGAAGCCGTCTCTGAATGAGGTTACTTTAATATAGCAAAATTGCAGTAGCTAAAGCAAGCATTTTGTGAATTTACCAGCATTCCTCATGGATACATAATAACACTTCAGAGGGGCTATGCCTACATTTGACGGCAAGAAATTGTCACAAAAGTTACGATGAGTTATTGGCGGATGTTTGCCAAAGGCATAATGCCGGCTTTTGAAGGATGCGTAAGTCCTCCGCTAAGTATTGGCAAGATAGGTATTGATGGTAGGTATTGATATATCATTTGATATAATTATTATTCCCTGGCAGTGCTAGAAGGCAAGGGAATCTTTGTTTAGAGGAAGGGGCTTTAGCAAAAACTAGGCAAAAACAACGTAGTGAAAAGCAATCTGCAAAATGAGAGTATACCCTATGGGGGTATACTGTGTTAAAATTCATGTTAACTGTTGAACGATTCCGCGTTCTGCTGTAAAGGAGGTGCGCCAAATGGCACACAAATTTAGCGGTGATTATTCAAGACTGGACAACCCAAAGAGGCAAGAAATTTTTCCGATTGATACAATAATCAATGCGATTGAAGAGGTACCCGAAGGTATAGCAATTGCAGACCTTGGCTGCGGGACGGGCTATTTAAGCATACCGCTAGCCAAGCATATTGCCGGAAACGGAACCGTCTATGCCGTCGATATCAATTCTGAGATGCTCTCAATTCTAAAAGAGCGCGCCGATGGTCTTGATAATCTTGAGTTAGTAAAATCAGAAGAAAATAACATACCGATCCCAAGCAGCACTATTGACGTATCGTTTATGCTTACTGTTTTCCACGAACTGGAGGACCCGGTAAAATTCTTATTAGAGATTCGCCGTATATCAAAGCCTCTACATTCTATTGTGGTTGTTGAGTGGAATGATGTGCAGGGGGAGATGGGGCCACCTATGCACGAGCGCGTACCCGCAAAGGATATAATAAATTTTTTCAAAGATCGGAGTTACGCGTTGAAAAAGCGGTTCGCTCCGAGCCGTTATGCAGATGGATTTGTTTTCACCGTGCCCACATGCAAGCCACTTGATAGAGCGTGGGTATAAGCAAGCCGTTACATAACTTTACATAACTTTACATAACTTTACTCCAGGGCTATTGCTTCTGGGAGCTAGGGTAAGGTAAAAGAAGCAAAAAAGAGGCGATAGGATTATTTCAAGTAATTTTAAGCAGTTTTCTGGCAGCCAGGGCTATCTGCCAGATGCTGATCTGGAGGTTAGTATGTCACTAAAAGTTCTAATAGTAGGTGGAGTTGCAGGTGGGGCAAGTGCCGCCGCCAGACTTAGGCGATTAGATGAGAGCGCGCAGATTGTTCTTTTCGAAAAGGATGAACATATATCGTTTGCTAATTGCGGTCTTCCCTATTATATAGGAGACGTTATAAAAAAGCGGGACAACCTGCTTGTCCAAACTCCTGAGGGAATGCGCGAGCGCTTTAATGTAGATGTTAGAGTTCGAAGTGAAGTAAAGCGAATACTGCGCGAGACGCACGAGGTTGAAGTCTATGACCATGCTACCGGTGGGACTTATCTTGAACCGTACGATAAGCTTATCCTGTCACCCGGGGCGACCCCATTTAAGCCAGGCATTCCCGGTCTGGACAGTCCAAACGTCTTTACACTTCGAAATATCCCGGACATGGATGCAATCAAGGACTTCATCGACCAATCCAATCCAGAAACGGCGGTTGTAGTCGGGGCGGGATTTATTGGGTTAGAAGTCGCTGAAAACCTATACCAGCGGGGTATAAATGTGTTTCTAGTCGAGCTTGCCGATCGTGTTTTGCCGATGCTTGATTTTGAGATGTCGGCGATAGTGCACAAACATCTTCTAGATAAAGGCCTATATGTTATCGTAAACAACGGTGTCCGAGCGCTTTACCACAATAGCGGGCAGACATTAGTCGAATTGAGCGATGGTCAAACACTGTCTGCTGACATGGTTGTCCTAGGTCTCGGTGTTCGTCCCGAGGTGACGCTTGCTAAAGGGGCAGGCTTAGAATTGGGGGTGACCGGCGGAATTGCAGTCGATGAGTACCTGAGAACCTCAGATCCGGATATATATGCAATTGGCGATGCAATTGAGGTAAAAGACTTTGTTAGCGGAAATCCAGCTCTTATCCCTCTTGCCGGACCTGCCAACAAACAGGGCAGGATTGTTGCAAACAATATTTGCGGTAGGGAAGACAAATACACCTCAACCCAGGGCACTGCCATACTAAAAGTTTTTGATGTGGCCGCTGCGGCAACAGGTTTAAGCGAAAATGCACTTCAAAGATACGGCATGCCGTATAAAAAGTCGATAATCCACGAAAGCTCACATGCCTATTATTATCCAGGCGCTAGTTCGTTGTCAGTTAAAACGCTTTTTGAACCAGGGAGCGGGAAGATCCTTGGCGCCCAGGTTGTCGGAGGCGGGGGTGTTGACAAGACCATTGACGCATTCTCGATTGCAATGAGGGCAGGCATGACAGTTTTTGACCTTGAAAAACTCGAGCTCTCATATGCGCCGCCTTTTTCAAACGCAAAGACTCCAGTAAATATCGCTGGGTATGTATCCGCAAACATACTGCGCGGTGATTGCGATGTGTTCTATTGGGACGATATCGAGAAAATTGATTTTAACAAAAGCATTTTGCTGGATGTACGCACTCCATTTGAATTCAAAAGGGTCGGAACTATTGAAGGGGCCATCAACATTCCGGTTGATAAATTGAGGCATCAAATTAGCGAGCTCCCTAAGGATAAGGATATATATGTGTTTTGTCAGGTAGGGCTTAGAGCATATGTTGCCTGCAGGATGCTTATGCAATATGGATATAAAGTCAAAAACTTAAGTGGCGGTTATTCGACATATAGGGTTGCTAGTAGTATAGGAAGTAAGAAGTAAAAAAAGTAAGAAGAAAAAGGGTTTAGAAACCAGGATTATAAAAAACGTAGTACAACCCTACTGCCCTCGTTACTTGCTTTCACTGGCTGACTGCTGACCGCTGCCTGCTGACAGCTTATAACTGAAAGCTGACAGCTGTTTTATTTTGTTTCTGATAATGATGTAGTAAAATACACTCAAGTAATGCCGACAAAAGGGGCATCATGATCAAAGGAATTGGCATCGATATTGTCGAAGTAACCCGTATAGAGCAGGCAATAAGCCGGCGTAAAAGATTCGCTGAGCGTGTATTTACTGAATCCGAGAGGCAATATTGTCTAAGTAAACGCCGCCCCCATTTGCACTTTGCAGTTCGGTTTGCAGCAAAAGAGGCCGCAGTTAAGGCGCTAGGTACTGGGATGAGGGGCTTCAAATGGACTGATTTTGAGATCCGTCGGGATAAATGGGGCAGACCTTATCTTTGTTTGAGTGGGAACGCCGCGACAGTGGCAAGAGAGAAAGGCATCTGTGATATATTTATCAGTCTGTCCTTTAGCCGCGAATCGGCGATAGCCCAAGCGATAGCCATAGGAACGGAGTAGATTCTTTGCGGGTAGCTACAAGCGCTGAGATGCTTAAAATAGAAGAGCAGGCAGAATCATTGTTCGGCTTAAGTGTTAGCTTGCTTATGGAAAGAGCCGGACAAGCTGTGGCTGAGGAAGCCCAGAGAATGTTGCCTGAGCCAGGAAAAGTGCTAATTGTATGCGGTAAAGGCAACAATGGCGGCGATGGTTTTGTCGCCTCAAGACATTTAAGTCGGTCAGGATATGAAGTTTCCGTATTTTCTCTTGCCAAACGGGATGATTTCCCTCCAGCGGCAAGAGATGCGTTCGACAAAATTCCCCCAGAAGTAAGGCTGATTACTGAGCCCGACCTTGCTCTCCTTGATAAAGAGCTAGTAGATTGCGAGCTTGTTATAGATGCTATCTTCGGATTTAGTTTAAAAGGTGCGGTCAGGGGAATAGCTTCTGAAGTCATCGAACATATAAACGCTTCAAACAAGACAGTTCTTTCGGTTGATATGCCATCTGGGCTTGAGGCAGATACTGGAAGAGTTCTTGGTGCTGGTATTGTAGCTAACGTTACGGTAACGTTTACCGCTCCCAAAGTTGGCATGTTTCTTCAACCGGGGGCTCAGTATGTAGGCGAAATCATAGTTGCTGATATCGGCATACCTGAAAGCTTGGTAAATGAATATAGTAGTTTTAGGCAGCTCGATAGAGAAGATGTCTATGAGCTTTTTCCGGCAAGAGAGATAAGCGCGCATAAGAAATCAGTCGGGCAGGTTTTGGTAATCGCTGGATCGCAAGGCATGCCGGGCGCGGCTGCTCTTATCGGGCGGGCGGCATATAAAATGGGTGCAGGGTTGGTTGCATTTGCGCCGCCTCAGAGTATTACCCCCATTCTTAACGGTGCCTTGATTGAGGCAATTGCATGGCCGCAGGCTGAGAGCGCTACCGGCGTCTTATCCATTAGCGCGTATGAATCGCTATTAGCTGTTTCAAACAATTATGATGTGGTGGCGATAGGGCCAGGTTTGGCGCTGGCTGATGAATCGATAGAACTGATACACAAACTTGTTTCTAATATAGAAAAACCTATGGTTGTAGATGCATCCGCTCTTACGGCCATAGCTAAAAATACTAATGTTTTAAAAAATCGGCGGGCGGAAACAGTAATAACGCCGCATCCGGGTGAGATGGCTCGCCTCTTTGGAGTATCAACTGCACAGATATTGGATGATACGGTCGGCTTTGCAAAAAGAGCATCTGATGAGTTTGGGGCAGTTACTGTTCTTAAAGGCTCAAGGACAATAATCAGTAAATCGACTGAATCAACAATCAATACTACGGGCAATCCCGGCCTAGCTACTGCCGGTACCGGTGATGTGCTTACCGGATTTATTGCTGCCCTTATCGGCCAGGGACTCGATGGATATAATGCAGCCTCTGTTGCGGTATACTTACATGGGCTTGCGGCAGATATTGCAGCTGAGGATATCAGTGAATATTGCCTGATGGCGTCAGATGTTATCGATTATTTGCCTGAGGCCATAGGATGGGTACTGGGCTAGCGTGGATCTGGCGCTTTGAAACATTAGTACTTTAAGAGTAATTCGAGGTGCGAGAAATAAATGGCTGAATATAAAATGCGTGCGAAAGAAATAATGACAAAAAATCCTATTACTTTTACGCCAGATATGCCGGTGAAAGAGGCGGCAAAGATTCTGGCCGAAAAAGATATCGGCGGGGCACCGGTTCTTGATGAAGATGGCCGTTTAATTGGTATAGTATCCGAGAGCGATTTGATAATACAGGATGTTCGGCTTCGTTTCCCGACGTATATTGAGATATTTGACGGCTACCTCTACTCACCTATAAGTTTCAGTCGCTTTGAGGAAGAGTTCAGAAAAGCGGTAGGGGCTAAGGTTGGGGATGTAATGACAGTTGATGTTGTTACAGTCGATGAAGACGTAACCATAGAGGATGTCGCTACGTTAATGACCGAAAAGGATATAAGCCGCATACCGGTTATGTCCGCTGATAGGGTAGTTGGAATAATAACGAAAGGCGACATAGTAAGGGCAATCAGCAAGAGCTAAGAGCTAAGAGCTAAGAGCTAAGAGCTTTCAGTTATCAGCTATCGGGTCTTTTTAAAGCCGATAACTGAAAACTACCAGCCGATTATTAATCTGAAAGGCTTTTGTTGGCAGATGAGCATTTTGAAAGATACTGCAACTATGCGGCCCCTTTGGGCTGAGATAGATCTCTCTGCGATTAAGCATAATGTTAAACAGGCGAGAAAAACCATCGGCGATAAAGTGATGATAATGGCCGTGGTTAAAGCTAACGCTTATGGACACGGCGCGATCCCCGTTGCGAAAGCTGCTGTTGAAGCCGGCGCGACCTGGCTTGGTATAGCCTTGCCCGAAGAGGGTATCCAGCTAAGGAGATCCGGCATAAGTCAATCCATCCTCATATTATCCGAACCGTCCATTGATACAATTCCGCTGGTGCTTGAGCATAATCTAACCTCGACGGTTTTTTCCTTAAGGTTTGCAGAAGCAATTTCGTCAGAAGCCTTGCTCCGCAGGCAAACCGCAAAGGTTCATGTCAAAGTCGATACCGGGATGAACCGCGTGGGCTTGACTCCAGAGCGTGCAGTATCTTTTATTCGAAAGGTAAGAGAGCTACCAAATATAGAAATTGAGGGAATTTTCACCCATTTTGCCGAAGCGGACAATCCAAAAAGCGCATACACCGATCATCAATTAAGAAGGTTTCAAACTCTTCTTGAAGAATTAAATAATGATGGGATATGCCCGCCAATAAAGCATGCGGCAAATAGTGCTGCGGTATACTTACATCCAGGATCGTACTTTGATATGGTAAGGATAGGTATATCGATGTACGGGCTACATCCATCCGAAGCGACCAAAGGTTATGTTGATCTAAAACCCGCCCTTTCCCTAAAGGCACGCTTGTCTTTTGTAAAAGAACTGGCTTGCGGTGAGAGCATCAGCTATAACCGGACATATACGGCAGCACGAGATACCAGAATTGGAACGGTACCGGCCGGATATGGTGATGGGTACTCAAGACTTCTTTCCAACAAGGCTGAGGTTTTAATTAGGGGGCGTAGATATCCAGCTGTTGGGAATATATGCATGGACCAGTTTATGGTTGATTTAGGACCTGACTCGTGCGCTGAGGCGGATGATGAGGTAGTTCTGGTTGGCCGACAAGGTAACGAAGAAATAAGTGTTGATGAACTTGCCTCAATTCTTGGCACAATCAATTATGAAATCGTGTGCATGATAAGCGCGCGTGTTCCACGGGTATACAAGGAGTAGCAAATGCCTGCAATGCGGGTTGTTATAGTAGCAATAGCAGCAATTCTTCTTGGATCACTTTTTATTTTAGGCTGCAGTGCTAGCGGCGATAGTCCTGCTGAAAAAAATAATGTTCGAGAATCTGCAAGCAAGGGGGAGAGTATTTTAGTTGGGAATACTAAAACCGAAAAGCTAATCGGTAACTTAAAAATCACAGCCTCGATTCCATCTGCGCAGATCAAGCCTGGAGAAATATTGCGATTAAGTCTCTCCGTTAGGAATATAGGCTCTGAGCTTCAGAAACTTTCGTTTAACTCAAGTCAAAAGTTCGATGTAAGAATCGAAGATTCATCGGGTGGTCGGGTTTGGCAATGGTCTGATGGAAGGATGTTCGCTCAGCTACTTGAATCTATTACCCTTGAGCCCGGCAAAAGCGTATCTTTTACTGTTCAGTGGCCGTTAACAGATACAGGAGGCAAAGCGGTCGCCCCGGGCAACTACAATATTTATGCCAAAATTATGGCAAACCGTCTAAGAAGCGAAGAAGTAAAGCTAAAGGTATCAATTCAATAGGATTCAACTGAGTGTGATTCAGTTGATTAGGTAAAAGATAGGAGGTGGTTTACAGGAAGCTATAAGGATAAAAACCGAATAATAGTTTTGATTTAACACCAATCTAGCCGCTAAAGATGTGTGGGGCGCAGGTGTGCGCACCTTGAAGGAGGTAGAATGCATGAGTACAAAGATTTGCTCAAGATGCATGGCAGTGTATGACGGACATAAATGGTTCTACGACGAAGGACAGCACACAAGGCTCATGCGGACAAGGAATATTGAATTATCGCTCTGTCCGGGGCATCAAAGGATTGAGAAAAGAAGGGTAGATGGTGTTGTAACTCTCAAAGGGAATTTCTTGATGAAACATTACGACGAAGCAGTAAACTTGATAAATAACATTGCTAATAGGCAGTTACATCGCAATGTTGCAGCGAGAGTATTTAACATGAAGAAGAACGGTGATGGGATCACCGTAGAAACAACAGATAAATCACTTGCTGAGCGCATAGGAAGGGAGTTTGAAAGGGCTTTTAATGGCAATCTTATAATTCAGTGGTTGCAAGGCGCTGATTTCGTAAGGGTGAATTGGCAGAGAGACTAGGGATTGTCCATTTTAATTATGACCGAGATAAAAAACAGCCCCAAACGGGGCTGTTTTTTAATCTTTGCAAAGATTATGAAGTTGTTTTTAATATTATTTAATCGAGTCCTTTAACTTTCTTATAATAATCGCATTCCATGCAGTTTGCCAGCTTTTGGGCAAAAGTTCCCTGAACTTTACCGCCGCACATAGTGCCGGCTACCCGCCAGCATTCATTGCCATTGTTTGGATAAGCTGGGCAATCACCGGTCTTATCCCTACCACAATTCTTAAACTCCCAGCAATTCATCTATTTCACCCCTTAATAAAATAAAGTCCTAGTAGAGCACTAGCAAATCCTTTACTAATATCGGTATCTCGAATTCTTTTAAGAATTCCCCAATATTGGGGAATTCTCTTGCTAGTTTTAAGTTTTATCGCTCTATGCTATTCTTCATAAAATTGATAGAATTAACTATGATATCCAGTAGTTTTAGGGTTTTGGTGATTTAATGCCTCTTTACGAGTTTAAATGCGCAAGCTGTGAGGATACTTTTGAAAAGCTGGTTCTGGCTTCAGGGAATGGTACGGTAACGTGCCCAAAATGCGGTAGCAATGACGTTAAGAAGCTATTCTCCTCTTTTGGTTTTACTTCTAGTGAAAGAAATAGCCTTGCAAAGGCTACCAGCGCATGCAGTAGTTGTTCTAGTTCAAGCTGCGCTACATGCAGTAAATAAACAATATGGTGATTTGATTATATGACAAGGCTTTTCGACATGATGGAATCATCAAAAGACTGCATGCTTTGCCCCTTAGCAAAGCAAGGGCGCACGCAGGTTGTCTTTGGTGATGGAAATCCAAACGCAGATATTATGTTTATTGGAGAAGGCCCTGGCTTTTATGAGGACAAACAGGGAAAACCCTTTGTTGGAGCTGCAGGGAAGCTCTTAACAGAGCTTCTAGAGTCCATCGGGCTTAAGCGGGAGGATGTCTATATAACCAACGTCGTAAAGTGCAGACCGCCTAAAAATAGAGACCCAAAGCCAGAAGAAATAGAAGTTTGTACAAACCGGTATTTATTTACCCAGATTGAAGAGATTAAGCCCAAAGTAATCGCGACGCTTGGACGTTTCGCTTCAGCGGTTATTCTCGGCCTAAAAGATGTTTCAATGGGGCGGGTCCATGGGCAAAAATTTAAAAGAGAAGGACGTTTCATAGTGCCGATATACCATCCGGCAGCCGCTCTTCATTCCCGCGCAAATCTGGGGCCGTTATCGGAAGATTTTGCGAAGCTGAAAGAGTACCTTGAGGAACCGGAGGTAAGGTTGGAAGCAACCAGCGAACCTGAAGTAGAGCAGATGGGATTATTTTAATGGTCTATGAGCAATGATCGGACGTTATGATTAGCATTGTTTCTCATTCGTCTGAGGAAACGTGGGAGCTGGCAAGAAAGCTGGCTCCTACCTTATCTAAAGGCGATTTGATTAGTTTAACTGGTGATCTTGGGGCCGGCAAAACAGTCTTTACGCAAGGTGTAGCTGCTGGCTTAGGGATTGTTGAGCCGGTTACCAGCCCTACTTTCACTATTATAAAAGAATATGATGAGGGGGTTTTTCCTCTCTATCACTTTGATGTTTACCGCTTATCGTCCCCTGATGAGCTTGAGGAGCTTGGTTTTGATGAGTATTTTTATGGAGACGGTATCACGATAGTTGAGTGGGGCGACAAAATCGAGGAACTCCTACCCGATGTACGGCTGGAGGTGCGGATACTAAGGTTAATCGATGAGTCTTATCGGCGCATAGAGATAAATCCGTACGGCGATGAATGGCGGCAAAAAGTTAAGAATTGGTTATCTGGAGACTAAATGTTAGCACTTGCCTTTGATACATCAAGCCCTGTTTTAACTATCGCCATAGGCGACCAGGAAAAGATAATAAACGATGCTAATATATGGCTTCCAAGAGGCCATATGGCGAAACTTATTCCAGCTATCGATGAGCTATTGAATGTATCAGGATTAGATATTGGTGACATCGAAGTCATTGTAATTGGAAGTGGTCCGGGGTCGTATACAGGTCTTCGTATTGGTATGGTTATGGCCCGTACCTTTGCTCAGATGCTTGATATTCCGATAATTGGCATACCAAGTCTTGATGCAATTGCTAATCACAATAAACATTATGGATCACCGGTGTGCCCAGTTACCGATGCAAAGAGAGGAGAGGTCTATACAGCTCTATATCAATCCGCTAATGGTGCCACAGAACGCATAATGGATTTTAGGGCGGTCAGACCAGACGAGCTAGCCGACGTTTTACTTATCGAGGGCTATGGGAATATTGTCATCACGGGTGATGCACTAAAGTTATATTCTGATGTTTTTGCTAGAGTTTTAGGGGATAGAGCAAAATTTGCTTCTGAGGAAGATTGGTGGCCGAGAGCCTCAGACTTGATTGATTTGGCAAGGCCTCGGGTAGCGGCAGGGGATTTCGATGATTTACGCCAACTTTTGCCGATTTATGTCCGCCTGTCTCAAGCCGAAGAGATGTGGGAAAAACGTCATCGGGGGTGAGTTTTTATGATAACGATGAAACCAGTTATACGCCAGATGACTATGGCCGATATCAATCAGGTCTATGATATAGAGCGTCGCTCTCAGTCTGCTCCGTGGAGCAAGATGACGTTTCAGAGGGAACTTTTAGGCAATCACCACAATATGTGTTTGGTTGCTGAGCTTGGTGAACGGATCGTAGGGTTTATTTGCATGTATTATGTGCTCGATGAAGCACATATTACCAATATTGCGGTCGATTTGCCATTTCAGAACAAAGGCATAGGGACACGCCTTATGCTGGCAGCCATCGAGGTTATGATGGACCGCGGAATCAAACATATAACCCTTGAAGTGCGCAAGTCAAATACCAAAGCCCAGCATCTATACATGAAGTTTGGTTTCAGGATGAAGGGTATTCGTAAAGGCTATTATACAGATAATTATGAGGATGCTTTTATCTTTTGGACCGGTGATATCACCAGTGATTATTACAAGAAGCTCTTTAGCGAAATAAGCAAAGAGCTTGAGAGAAAGTACGCATAAGCAGGTATGTTCATAATTAGTGAACAAGTGTTAATTAATTATGAACACTTGTTAATTAATAATTAACAAGCGATATTTACCCTCTCTTAAAGGGAGGGGAGGGTGAAAACCTTCTGGCTTCTAAACCAGCGTTCTTACCCTCAAATCCATCGACCATAAACTATGACTATGAGTGACGAATTAATCGATTTGCGCAAAGACATTTATATATTGGGCATCGAAACGTCTTGCGACGAGACCGGAGCGGCCGTTGTTAGAAACAGTCGCGATGTGGTCTCAAGTGTAGTTGCAAGCCAGATCGAATTTCACCAGAAATTCGGCGGCGTTGTTCCAGAGATAGCTTCAAGAAAGCATCTTGAGACGATAAATCCGGTTCTTGATGATGTTATGGAAAAGGCGAAACTTAAGTATGAAGATTTGGATGCGGTGGCTGTTACTATTGGTCCGGGGCTTGTAGGAGCACTTCTTATGGGGCTCGGCGCAGCAAAAGTAATATCGTATGTTAAGGGGCTGCCCCTGGTCGGGGTTAATCATATCGAGGCCCACATACATGCTAACTTTATCGACCATCCAGATTTAAAGCCACCTCTTGTAGCTCTTGTTGTGTCGGGTGGGCACACAATGCTCGCCTATATGGAAGATTTCTCGAAATATGAGATTATTGGCCAGACAATCGATGATGCGGTCGGTGAGGCCTATGATAAGGTAGCCGCATTTTTAGGGTTAGGATATCCAGGCGGGCCGATCATAGACAAAATGGCAAAAGAGGGCAACCCTTCGGCCATACAGTTTCCTCGGGCAATGATGCGAACCGGCGATTTTAATTTTAGCTTAAGCGGACTAAAAACCGCTGTTCTTACTTATGTCTCACGCTTGAACCTTGATGCCCAAGAGCTACCACTTTATGACATCGCTGCCAGTTTTCAGGCTGCTGTGGTTGATGTGCTGGTTGCAAAGACAATTCAAGCAGCAAAGGAAAAAAGAGTAGCGTCAGTTGTTTTGGCTGGCGGAGTTGCCGCTAATAGCTATCTTAGAGAGCGTATGATACAGGAGACCCGTAGAGAGGACATCAAGCTATTTTACCCCCACATCTTTTTGTGTACCGACAATGCAGTTATGATTGCGGCGGCTGCCTATCATAGATATATAGCTGGTGATAGAATATCTATTGAGGCCAACCCGATACCGAATCTAAAACTGGGACAGGAAATTCGGGTCTAGACGTGTCAAAATTGCAAAATTGCAAAATTGCAAAATTGCAATTTTGCAAAGCGCCAACGTCTTTTATTTCTTGAATTTGGCATATTGGTATATTGTTATATTGGCACGTCAAGACTTTGACATAGAAAGCGAGGGTTTAACCTCAAACCTTTGATCCATAGGTTGATGCGTTGGATTCTTTAAAGAGCAATATATTAAAAAATTACATCCTCGCTACTGCATCTGGGCTTTTGCTTGCTATTCCGTTTGTATATCCATCAACAGGCGTCTTGGCATGGTTTGCACTTGTTCCTCTGTTTTTTGCGATAAGAGGCGGTGGACTGAAAGATTCCCTGATTTTGGGAGCCGTTTTTGGCGCGGTTTTTTTCTCAACGTCGCTATATTGGATCCAGATTTTTGGTTATATCGCTTGGATATCCCTAAGCCTGGTTCTCTCTGTATGGATGGTCTTATTTGCGTTGGGTGCAAGAGCAGTGATGGAAAAATTTACATCTACAGCTCAGCTAGTTCTTATACCTGCGCTTTGGGCTACGTGTGAGCTCGGGCGGTCTGTGGGGCCGTGGGGGTTTGCCTGGGGCTATATTGGCTCGACCGTAGATAACATATATATACTCAAGATTGCCTCATATTTTGGCGAACTGGGGGTCGGATTTTTAATTGTCCTGGTCAACATTCTCTTATTTTATATTGTAGCCGGTGGCATGGAGGATGAGAAGCGGAGGACCATTGCTGTTGGATTAGTACTTCTTGTTTTATTACTCTTGGTACCGGTTATTGACATGCTAAAAGATGACCCGGTCAAAAAGACTGCCTCCCAAAAAATTAAAGTTGCAATAATTCAGCCCAATATAGCCCAAAACTTGAAAGCTGATCTATCTAACAACGATGAGATTAAGGCCATCTACTTTCGCATGACCAAAAAGGCTGTAAAATCTAAGCCTGACTTGATTGTATGGCCTGAAAGCGTTTTTGCTTCGATGATTAACGGGGAGCAAGAATACCTTTCGAAAATAACCGATTTGACTTCCTCTACAAAAACTGAGCTTATTTTCGGAGGCATTAGTATGGATGCCCAGGGCAAGACTTATAACAATGCCATTTATGTCGATAGGCAAGGGAAATATCGGTCCTACCAAAAAATACACCTCGTGCCATTTGGCGAGTATGTGCCGTTTCGCCCGCTTGTCGAGAGGATAAATAGCTTGGCAAGGTTTGTAGAAGACCGTACGCCTGGAAAGACTTATTGGGTTTTTAACATGGCGAAAGATGGCTATCTACTGGGACGGTTTTCAACAGTCATTTGCTTCGAGTCATCAGATTCCAGGCTTGTTGGCAGGATGGTCCAGAACGGCGCTCGGATGATAGTTGTAATTACAAATGATGGTTGGTTCGGTAAAACTGCGGCTTTAGAGCAGCATTTTCGGATTACACGCATGCGTGCTGCGGAATACGGGGTTCCGGTTATACAGGCGGCAAATACCGGAGTTTCAGGTGTTATCGAAAGTAGCGGCAGAGTTAGTATAAGGACCCATAAAAACAAGCAGGCAATTCTAATACACCAGGTTGATTTCAGCAAAAGGCCAAGTTTTTACTCAAGATTCGGCCATTTAGTAACATGCCTTTCTCCGGCTGTATTGCTGGCAGGTATTTTAGGCAGGTTATTGAATATTAGGCCTGGGCAGGTGTGGTTTTTCCTTTAAGGGCCTGTCTACCAAAATGTTTGCAGTCTTGCGATTTTGGCAAAAAAAATAATCTAGGGTCTTGATTTAGCAGCAAGGCTATTGTAATATTCGTTTAGCACTCTAATATAAAGAGTGCTAAAAACACTGCTAGGAGGGTTGTTTTATGAATCTTAAGCCATTAAATGACCGCGTGATTATCAAACCAGTGGAGGCAGAGGAGACCACGAAAAGCGGGATTGTGATTCCGGACACCGCGAGAAAAGAAAGGCCTCAAGAGGGAGAAGTGGTTGCCGTTGGTCCGGGAAAACGCGGGGAAGACGGGAAGGTTCTTCCAATGTCTGTGAAAGTTGGAGATAAGGTTATTTACTCGAAATACGGAGGCAGTGAGATAAAAATTGATGATCAGGAATATCTCATCATGCGCGAGGATGATATTTTAGCTATTGTTGGCTAATAGATGAGCCGTTGGGCAGTGCTTAAAGTTTATTTTTAAACCTTAAAGGAGGGAAAGCATTAAATGGCAAAACTTATTGAGTATAATGAGGATGCCAGGCGCAAACTCGAAGCGGGCGTAAACAAACTAGCCGATACCGTAAAGGTCACACTTGGCCCCAAAGGTAGAAATGTCGTAATCGACAAAAAATTTGGCGCCCCGACAATTACTCACGATGGCGTAACCGTCGCTAAGGAAATTGAGCTAGAAGACGTTTACGAGAATATGGGCGCACAGCTTGCAAAAGAAATTGCCACTCAGACAAACGACGTTGCAGGCGATGGAACTACCACCGCAACAATTCTAGGTCAGGCTATCGTTCGCGAGGGCATGAAGAACGTGGCCGCAGGCGCAAATCCAATGTTTTTAAAGAGGGGTATCGATAAAACCGTTGCCAAGGCTGTTGAGGAGATCAAGAATCTCTCAAAGAGCATTGACACTAAGGAAGAGATTGCTTCAGTAGCGACTATTTCAGCCGCCGATTCTGACATCGGTAATCTAATTGCAGATGCAATGGATAAGGTGGGTAAAGATGGCGTCATTACTGTTGAGGAATCTCAAACTATCGGAACCCAACTCGAAGTCGTTGAAGGTTTACAGTTCGACAAAGGATATATTTCCGCGTACATGGTCACCGACGCGGAAAGAATGGAAGCGGTCCTCGACGAACCGCTAATTCTAATTGCCAATATGAAGATAGCGGCAATTGCCGATCTTCTACCAGTCCTCGAGAAAGTAATGCAGGCAGGAAAGCCACTACTTATCATTGCCGAAGATGTTGAGGGCGAAGCACTTGCTACCCTCATTGTCAACAAGATTCGCGGTACCTTTACCAGTGTTGCAGTAAAAGCACCTGGGTTTGGCGAGCGCAGGAAAGCAATGCTCCAGGATATCGCGATTGTTACCGGCGGGCAGGTTATTACCGAGGAACTTGGAATTAAGCTCGATAGCGTCACATTAGATATGCTTGGTCGCGCCGACCGCGTGAAGGTAACAAAAGAAAACACTGTTATTGTTGGTGGATCAGGCAAACCAGAGGATATCCAGGCTCGGATTGGCCAGATTAAAGCCGAAATTGAGCAGAGCGACTCTGAGTTTGATCGTGAGAAGTTACAGGAACGTTTGGCTAAGTTAGCAGGCGGTGTGGCTGTCATCCGCGTAGGCGCTGCTACTGAAACCGAAATGAAAGAGAAAAAGCATCGCATTGAGGATGCACTTTCCGCAACTAAAGCTGCCGTTGAGGAAGGTATCGTTCCTGGTGGTGAGGTAACCCTTATAAATATAATTCCGGCTGTAAGCAAGTTTAGCGAGACTCTTGAGGGAGACGAAAAAATTGGGGCTCAGATCATCGAACGTGCGCTAGAAGCGCCGCTTCGCCAGCTTGCGATGAATGCCGGCTATGAGGGCTCGATTGTAGTTGAAAAAGTAAAGTCTATGGAGAACGGCCAGGGTCTAAATGTTGTTACCGGTGAGTATACCGACATGATGAAAGCTGGTGTTATCGACCCGGCGAAGGTCACCCGCTCGGCCTTGCAGAATGCCGCTTCAATAGCAAGCCTTATCCTTACAACTGAGGCTGCGGTTGCCGAGAAGCCGGCTGAAGAAGGTGCTGGCGCCATGGGCGGCATGGGCGGTGGCATGCCCGGAATGATGTAAGACTGGCCATATCATTTAGAATAGCCTGCGAGGAATTTACAGCAAAAAAACGGGGTCGAAAGGCCCCGTTTTTTAGCGATGCATCTACCGTACACTTAGCACTAACTCCTGGAGGCCAAAAGCAAGGATGTAGAGGCCAGAGAAACCTAAATTCTCTATGTCCTTAATTGAAGGCTCTGTTAAAGGATATCCATTCTTTAAGGTGCGGGGTTAAGAGGATATCAAGGGTTCTAGTTCTCACTTCTTAGTGGATCAGGCAGCTGATTGAGTTATAGGGAGCGGAATAAACGCAGGTTGTAGGTATGGCACGGCTGACCATTATATGGTATTATGTTAATTAGGCTACAATCGCCTTTGCAGTCAGATTAGAAGCAGTACTTCCCGTTCAGATTATTTAAAGATCTTCCGCTTAGCCGTAGCACTGGTTATCTCTGATACTGAGCTCACATGCCTTGGCGATTATTCTTTCAACAAGATTTGAAGTATTAATGGCGTTAGGTTTTTAGGAGGCAACCATGCAAAACCTTAAATGTATCTCAATGGATGATCGTCAATGCCCGGATAACTTTGATATTTGTTGCCAGTTTTGCATTCGAAACTACTCACCATGCGTTGGTAAATGTTCCGGATGCTGGGATCAGCTGGCCGATATTGGCTACATGTCCGAAATAGATCAGGCTTTAGCGTCCGAACCCGTCGCTTAATACATGGGGTACATGGGGGACGTTACAGAAAAAAAGAAAAAAAAAACCACTTTTTGATATTTTAAGGAACGTCCCCGGTAAGCCATATTGCC